>DASQZK010000444.1:0-6763 GCA_035638735.1 Bacteroidales bacterium | reverse complement strand
GTTTCGAATATGCTGATATGAACGTCGTGATGACTATACTGAAAGATATGAATATAGAGCAGTCGGAACAGAGGTTCGAGTTAAATTGTTCTCTAATGGCAAAGGTAAAGAAAGGCCAGGCTAAACCATTTTTGAAATCGTTTGAGCCCTACCCCGGTATTAAGGTCGAATACCTTTACGACATATAAATGAGGAACCATTATCACCCGGGGTCACAGCAAATCAGCAAAAAGAACAGCCGAAACAACCCGGGCCGTAACAGAAAGTTATGAATGAATTATCAACATGACCGAATGTGATTAAAGCGATTATTAAATTTGTACCTAAAAACTGGTGATAAACATGAAAAACAGAAGTCTAGTTTCCATCAACGATTACAGCCAGGAGGAGTATCTGCGTATTCTGGATCTTGCCGCAGAATTTGAGAAACAGCCGGTACAGGATCTTCTTAATGGCTATGTTGTTGCCACCCTGTTCTTTGAACCCTCCACCCGTACGCGGTTGAGCTTCGAGAGTGCTATTAATCGTCTTTCGGGACGTGTCATCGGATTCTCCGACAGTAATACATCGAGTGCTACAAAAGGAGAAACCCTTCGTGATACCATTAAAACTGTTTCAAATTACTGCGACCTGATCGTTATGCGACATCCCCTGGAAGGCAGTGCCAGATTTGCCAGTGAGGTTTCAGGTGTCCCGGTAATAAATGCCGGTGATGGAGCTAATCAGCATCCCTCACAGACACTCCTCGACCTCTATTCCATCAGGAAGACACAGGGAACGCTTGAAAACCTGAATATATTTCTGGTCGGCGATCTGAAATATGGGAGAACGGTTCATTCATTGCTCATGGCGATGTCGAAATTTAACACCACGTTTTACTTTATCTCGCCCGACGAATTAAAAATGCCCAACGAATACAAGTTATATCTCGACAACCTGGGGCTAAACTATTACGAGTTCAAGGAATTTACCGATATCATTGATCAGGCCGACGTCGTGTACATGACGCGTGTTCAGAAGGAACGGTTCTCGGATCCGATAGAATATGAAAAGACCAAAAACGCTTATGTTCTGCGGAATAGCATGATCGAAAATGCAAAGCCGGGCATGAAAGTTCTTCATCCCTTGCCACGTGTCAATGAAATTCACCTCGACGTAGACAACAGTGAAAAGGCCTATTATTTTGAACAGGCCCGCAACGGGGTATATACCCGCCAGGCCATCATCAGCTCAATCCTCGGACTGAAATAAATACACGACTATGGAAGACATGAAAGACAGAACTCATCTCGTTGTCAGCGCCATAAAAGAAGGCACTGTCATTGATCATATCCCTGCAAACGACCTGTTCAGGGTAATCACCATCCTCGGTCTGAATCACGTGGATAACCAAATCACATTCGGTACAAACCTGGAAAGCAAAAAACTGGGGAAAAAAGCGATTATAAAACTCTCGGGCGTATTCTTCAGGAACGAGGATATTAACCGGATTGCACTTGTAGCTCCACAGGCTAAACTTAATATCATCAGGGATTATAAGGTAGTCGAGAAAAAAGTGGTTGAAGTTCCCGACGAAATAACCAGGATTGTCCGCTGTGTAAACCCTAAATGCATTACCAATAACGAAGAGATACAGACCCGGTTTACAGTAGTCGACAAGACCAATGTATCGTTAAAGTGCGCCTATTGTGAAAAGATCACCGAGATGGACAATATTGAGATCATTTAGATAAAGACGTGATGGCAGGAAATCCGGCTACCCCCAGGTTAGCCGGGCCGCGGAGGGAGATAGGTGTATGGTGCGGTGAACCGTCCCCTCTCTGGGGACCGGAGGCGGTGGTTTCTACTATAAGGGGTCCGGACTGGAAAATTCAAAAACGAACGGCTGTTTTTACCGGAGCCGCTCGTATGATTTCACCAGAGCATCATCTTTCTGAATCCCTTTCAGTGCCAGGTAAGTCAGGATGATCGATATAAAAGGAATCACAATAGGCCATAAAAATACAGAATCGATGCCGTCGTATTTATTCACGGCATACCTGGTATAAAACCATATCAGCCCCACCAATCCAAACATCAGCATAATATTGAACACACAGAGGCGCATCTGCGTAGTGCGTTTTTTGTACAAGAAGATATTCACAAGGCCAATCAACATGATAACAGCTATCAGCACTGTAACCGGCCACGTAGGCACGGGTTGAAAGGTATCGGTGCTCATTGAGACGATTTTACTGTGATAGAACAACAGGAATGTATTGTTCGACAACTGTATCTGGGCTACCGGATTAGTGAGCATAATTGAGAACAGGGCCGTAGCAATTAACAGGTAGATCGATTGGATTCTCTGGATCATGATTCTCTGGATTGATACTTTCGCAAAAATACGAAATATTTTCACGTTTTGAGTGATCCGGGATGAGGATTGTTTACGGGAATAGCGGTTAAAAATAAATACAGAGACGTGTCGGAAGGCACGTCTCTGTAGCAGAAGACTCTATGGTCACTGCCGGGTCAATTATTATTCAATATCAACGGCAGACCATCTTTTCCTGAACCAATGACCACAACTTTGGCGTTTTGAGATTTGGAAAGTTCAACAGTGGCATCAATTCCTTTTTGCTTAAGAATTTTATCAGTCAGTGATCTGTTCAGAATATCATTATACTTGGCAATACCCTCTGCCTCAATCCTTTTTCTTTCAGCTTCACTATTTTCGCGTTCCAGCCGGAATTTATAAGCCAGCGCTTCCTGTTCCTGCTTAAGTTTAGTTTCAATAGCCTGTTTTAGCTGATCGGGTAATTTTATAGAACGAATCAACAAGGTTTGCATGTCGATGTCTTTGTTTTGGAGGACCAATTCGGTTTCATCGTAAATTTCTTTTTCCACTTCGGCACGTTTGGTGGAATAGATCTCTTCGGCTGCAAATTTACCCATGATACGTCGTACAGCAGACCTTACTTCGGGAATCACGACCACATTAACATAATTGGGGCCAATGTTTTCATGAAGATATCCAAGACGCTCGTAAATGGGATTATATCTGACAAAGACGTCGACATTCAGTGTCAGACCGTTTTTATCCAGTACGTCGAGGGTTTCTTCACGACTCTGTTCCCTTACCGTATATTTAATGAAATCGTTCCACGGGGCAATTGCATGAAACCCGGGTTTAAAAATATGCTCTTTATCAAGACCAGTTGTAAATTTCCTGAAGATGATAGCACGTTCACCGGGTTTAACGGTATAAAACATATTACTGCTGAAGACAATGACGAGAATCACAGCGATTATACCTATTACGATTGCCATTTGAGACTTTTTGTTCATAATTGAAGGTTGTTTGTTTATAATGATACATTAGTGATTTTCCTGAGACTACCTATTTAGCAAAAATAGTCTTAATTTTGTAGTAACAAAAAAGCTGTCCATTATGACCAAGGCATTAGCAACATCCGAATTGATACTTAACGACGACGGGAGCATATACCATCTCCATTTAAAGCCCGAAAACATTGCAGAGAAGATCATCCTGGTCGGGGACCCGGGGCGGGTTGAAAAGCTGTCGGATATGTTTGATTCTGTTGAATTTAGAGTCAGGAACCGGGAATTTGTCACTCATACCGGATATTACAAGGGTGAACGTCTTAGCGCTATTTCTACGGGAATAGGAACAGACAACATCGACATCGTACTGAATGAGCTGGATGCGATAATTAACATCGACCTTGAAAAACGGGAGCTTAAAAGAGAGCGGAAGTCCCTGCGTTTTGTGCGTGTCGGCACCACCGGTGGTCTTCAGCAGGACCTGGGCGTAGGTTCCTTTGTCCTGTCGAGAGTTGCCGGCGGTTTTGACGGTCTGATCCATTATTATCGTGATGGTTACAGCGTATGTGATGCCGGTATGGAGAAGGCTTTTGTCAATCACACCAACTGGTTTGACAAGCGACCCGTCCCCTATTTTGTTTGGAGTGACACCACCTTGTTCGACACCTTAAATGACGGTGTCTTTTCAGGCATAACACTCTCATCGCCTGGCTTTTACGGTCCACAAGGAAGGATGCTTCGACTGCCGGTTATAGACCCCGAGCTGAATGATAAGATTCATAATTTTTCATACGACAAGCTGAAAGTGACAAATTTCGAAATGGAGAGCTCTGCGCTCTTTGGGCTGTCGGCGCTCCTTGGGCATAAAGCGGTAAGCATTTGTGCCGTTATCGCCAACCGCATAACCGGTGAATTCATAAAAGATTATGAACCGGTGATAAGGGACCTGTTAAGTTTCACATTGGATCACCTGGTTGAAAGCTAGGGCATATACTCAAATTATGATGGCTGACAAAGAAATAAAAGTACTGATCAATCTACTGGAGGATCCGGATCAGGAGGTGTTCAGGGTCGTTTCTGAGAAGCTGCAGGAAAGGGGAATAGAGGCTGTCCCCAGCCTGGAAAAGGCGTGGGAATCGTCGTTAAACCAGGAACTCCAGGAAAAAATTGAGGAACTCATTCACAACATCCAATTCAGGTATATCTGTGATGAATTGCGTACATGGACAGCCACCGGTGGAATTGACCTGCTCTATGGAGCTTTCCTGATAGCCAAGTACCAGTACCCCGATATTTATTTCAGTGAGATAGAGGAGCATATTGAAGTACTGAGAAAGGAAGCCTGGTTAGAGATCCACAATAATCTGACCGCTCTTGAGAAAGTCAGAATTCTGAATCACGTGATATTTGGCGTACACAAATTTTCGCGTAATTCAGCCAACTTCTATTCTCCCCGGAACTCGTTCATCAACCAGGTATTCGAAACGCGGAAAGGAAATCCCATTTCGCTGGCCATTATCTATTCCGTTGTTGCCGAAAAGCTTGAGATACCCGTATACGGAGTGAATCTTCCTTTGAATTACATTCTGGCATATCAGGACCGGAGTTATGATGAAGATCCTTACCATATTCTTTTTTATATTAACCCGTTTAACCGGGGAACCGTATTAAGCCGGAAAGACATTGACCGGTTCCTGTATCAGCAGAAGCTGGAACCCAGGCCCGAATACTTCACGCCCTGTAGAAATGTCACTACCATTGAAAGGGTTCTCAGGAACCTTATCTTTGCTTACGAAAAAATGGGATATAGCGACAAGACTGAACAGATCAAACAATTATTGAATATTATCAAGACAGCTTCCGACAGAATTTAGTTTTTGTAGTAAGCTTTATACCAATCAATAAAACGCCTGATACCCTCATCGACGGAAGTGTCTGGTTTGTAATCAAAATTTTCAATAAGATCATCTACATCTGCCCACGTTTTCTCGACGTCGCCCGGTTGCATGGGTTGCATATTCATGATGGCCTTTTTGCCGGTATATTTCTCAATAGCATGAATGAAATCGAGCAGTTTCACAGGTTTGCTATTCCCTATGTTGTATACCCGGTATGGGGCTGATGAGGATGCGGGATCGGGAGATTCAGGATTCCATCCGGTGTCGGATTCAGGTGGTTTTCCGGTCATACGGTGGATTCCGTCCACGATATCATCGACATAAGTAAAATCCCGTTCCATTTTACCATAATTGAATACCTCAATGGGCTCATTGGCCAGCATGGCTTTGGTAAATATAAACAAAGCCATATCGGGTCTTCCCCAGGGACCATAAACGGTAAAGAAGCGAAGACCGGTGGTGGGGATACCAAATAAGTGGCTATAGGTATGAGCCATCAGTTCGTTCGATTTTTTGCTGGCCGCATAGAGGCTCACCGGGTGATTAACATTTTTATGCACAGAGAAGGGCATAGATTTATTCAAACCGTACACACTTGAACTGCTGGCATAAATAAGATGTTTCACCGGGTAATTTCTACAGGCTTCAAGAATATTCAGGAAACCGCTGATATTTGCTTCAATGTAGGTATCGGGGTTGGTTAGGCTGTACCTCACCCCTGCCTGGGCAGCCAGGTTAACCACTACGTCGGGTTTAAAAAAGCTAAAGAGCTTGTGGATAACTTCCTTATCCACAAGCTCTGCCTTAACAAATTGATAATTTGTATGTTTAGTACTTTTTACAGGCTTGCCGTATTCAATATGCCTGATATCAATGCCGGCGTATTTCAGCCTGTCGAACTTCAGTTGCACATCATAATATTCATTGATATTATCGAGTCCGAGTACATCATTTCCTTCCCGGCATAATTTTTCAACAAGATGAAAACCAATGAATCCTGCTGTACCGGTTATCAGAATCTTCATATTCTTCTACTCCTATTTAGCAAAACTTACGGCCCTTGTTTCCCTGATGACAGTGATTTTCACCTGACCGGGATAGGTCATTTCAGTTTGTATTTTCCTGGCGATATCAAAGGACAAGGCTTCAGCCTCTTTATCGGAGACTTTTTCACTTCCCACGATGACCCTGAGTTCACGACCAGCCTGGATGGCGTATGTTTTCAGGACACCCGGATAAGACAGGGCAAGTGATTCAAGCTCTTTGAGTCTTTTAATATATGATTCGACCACTTCACGACGGGCGCCTGGACGGGCGCCTGATATGGCATCACATACCTGGATTATGGGAGAGATCAGGCTGGTCATTTCCACCTCATCGTGGTGAGCGCCAATAGCATTGCAGACTTCTGGTTTTTCCTTAAATCTTTCGGCCAGTTTCATACCAAGGATGGCATGTGGCAAATCGGGTTCATCGTCGGGTACTTTACCAATATCGTGAAGCAATCCGGCTCGTTTTGCCATCTTGGCATTAAGGCC
>DASQZK010000443.1:0-11100 GCA_035638735.1 Bacteroidales bacterium | reverse complement strand
TCGGGAATCACGGCTGCAGCGATACATCATGGCCTGACACAGCCCGCCGGTGCTTCATCACTTATCAAAGGTGGCTGGCTTGGAACTGTGGTCCATACCTATCCGAGTGAGATGGCCCAGAATTTCTGGACAGCTATATATGCTTTTGTCACTGCCTTTGTTTTTACCGTTGTAATCTCACTGCTCACCAAACAGCTGAAAACCGACGGCGAATTAAAAGGTCTGGTTTATTCTCTTACACCTAAACCTGTGGATGATTCCAAACACTGGTATCAGAAGCCGGTTGTAATGGCAATTATCGTAAGTGCTATCGCCATCACCTTAAGCATAATCTTCTGGTAGACACTAAAAAAAAATAACTATTATGGGCTTAGATATAAAAATTCCAATCGGACTCATGTTTTCAATCTTTGGTATCCTCCTCACTGTTGTGGGATTGGTTACCAATGGCAACGACATGTATCATCAATCCCTCGGGATTAACATCAATCTATGGACGGGCATAGGTATGCTGGCCTTCGGCATCTTCATGCTCCTGACCTCTAACCTGATTAAACGCGGGAAGATCGAAAAAGACTACGGCATCCCTGAAGACCAGGAAAAAGAGAAGGTTTGATAAATTTTTTGCGGGCGCAGGGTCGGACGGCCATTGCGCCCCTATGATGTTTTTTTCCGGCGGCTCACTACTACGATTGAGGCACCGGTAAAAACGATTCCTGCACCAACAATGCTCAGGAGCGTAAAATGTTCAGGAGCAATCCAGGTTACGGCCATGTGTCCCAAAATAGCCATCACGATAAAAGTGATGATCGGATTGAGGGTTATGATTACACTGATCTTGTTTGCTTCTGTATATTTCAAAGCCAGGGCAAGTGAACCATAGGCAAGCAAGGTGTTCAGACCCAGAAAGATCATCAATAGCCAGTCGGCAAAAGACAGTCCGGGGAATTTATCGAATTCGACAAACGGTAAGAACATCAGCGAACAAAAACCATACACCATCAGGTTCAAATGGTTAGGATTCCATTTCTGTACAAGGGTTTTTTGAATTACTGAAAAAACAGCCCATGACAGCCCGCCAAGAACCACAGAAACAATTCCCCGTGTATATCCTTCTGTTTTGCCCGATAATCCACCGGTTTGTTCTGAATAAAACAGCCAAAAACCGACCAGTAACAATACAAATCCCACGCTGTGCTTCCATGTCAGCTTTTCCCTGAAAATGAACAATCCTGCGAAAGCAAGGCTCACCGGACCAATCTGGATAAATACCTGTGCATTTGAAGGTGATGTATACTTAACGCCTGTAATAAATCCCAGGTAGTTCATACCCAGAAAAGCTGCGGCAATAAATATTTTCGGTGGTGGTTTCCTGAAGGCCTGCGACAGGTTTTTATCAAACACCAGGAGCAAGATGAAAAGTAATATGAAAGCGACCGTAAAACGGAACCATACAACGGATACAGGATTCAGGTCGTATAGGGCTACCTTCAGAGCAATAGCTAAAAATCCCCATAGTAAGGCCGTAAAACCGGCAAAGATCAATCCTTTGGTATTGTCGTTCATAGCAGGGTTAAAAAGGATGGGCAAAGGTAGTATTTTTGATGAATCGATTCACCCGTCGACCTGGCAAAAAAAGGGTACCATTTATCATACCGGATAACAGCCTGCCATCAGATCTGAGTCAAGGCTTCAGACAGAACCTTCACCATACGTTCTTTCTGAATCCTGATTATTTCAAGGCCTTTTTCTTTCGATGCATACTTACGAGGGTCTTTTCCGCCCACACCAGCCGGCCAGGTATTTTCATCTGCCGGAAGGTATTCCATTTTTACAAGTTGCGGATACAGAGCCATGGTAATTGACGTCTCATTCATGGCTGCATGATCGACCATGATACCCATACCCTCTTCATCGCGATACCCCCACAGATTGAATATCTTAAGATGATATTTGTTTTCCCATTCTGCAGCATGTTCCGCCATCTTCACGGTTGAAGGACCGTGTCCGTGGGCAACAAGGATACGGAAACCGGCACGGCTGATCTGTTTAACTGTCGCTTCAAGCATTTGAACGAAAAGGCTGTCGCTTACCCAGTAGGTGCTTCCGTCGAACTGTCTTCTGGCATAATCATGCCCGCTGGATGTATCAAAATTACCGGTATCCATACCGTAATATTCTTTCCCGTCTGCTTCCAACGTCCTGTCGGGCCCCAGGAAGAACATGGGGAAAACCATGCCCCCGGCCTCTGAAGCCAGCTCGCGGAAAAAACCCTGTGACTGAAGACCATCGGCCCCCAGTGGCAGATGCTCTCCATGCCATTCAATGGTTCCCAGGGGAAGATAGGCTATGGGTGCTTCGGCCAGTCTCTGCCGGAACTCTGTCGGGGTGCATTCAGCAATCATGACGTGTTTCATCCCGGATTCTTTTGAATGTTTGCAGGAATTTTGTAAAACAATAAGTGACAAAAAAAATAAAATCGCTAAATTCAGGCGTTTCATTGTATCATTATCTTTAGTTGAGGGCTATATTCAATAACCTACTTCATAAAACTAACTAAAATCCTGAGACAATGGTCAAAAATAATTACCCTAAAATATAAAAACATCATGAAGAGACACACGTTTTCAACAGTAATGGCTATTACCATGGTTGCCGGTTTCACTTCCTGCAAGACAGGAAACACGGCATCTGACAAAGAAAAAGATACGACCACCGCACAGTGGGTGTCGTTGTTTGACGGGAAGACCCTCGACGGATGGCATTCGTTCAATTCCGACACCGTTGCCGGCTGGACAGTCATCGATGGTTGCCTTACCGGTCTTGGTGAAGGCAGTGACCTGACAGGCGATCTTGTCACTGATAAGGAATACAAGGATTTTGAACTCAGTCTTGAGTGGAAAATCGCAGAAGGCGGAAACAGTGGCGTCTTGTATCATGTTGTGGAAGACGGTAATCACAAAACAACGTACGAAACAGGACCTGAATATCAGCTCATCGATGATGAAGGTTATCCTGGTCATCTGGAAGAGTGGCAGAAAACCGCGGCCAATTATGCCATGCACCTGCCTGACAACAAGGTAGTAAAACCTGTAGGTGAATTCAACACAACACGTATCGTTGTTGACGGCAGCCATGTTGAACACTGGCTGAACGGGAAAAAAGTGCTTGAATTTGAAATGTGGACCGATGACTGGAAAGAAAGGGTGGCAGATGGAAAATGGAAAGACTACCCTGATTACGGCCTGGCAAAAAAAGGCCATATCGCACTGCAGGATCACGGCAGCAAGGTGTGGTTCAAGGATATAAGGATAAAAGAACTGTAGGATGATCAAAAGACTCTTGGTAATGGCCGGTGTATGTGCCGTCTCTTTTTATGCGACGGCACAGGACCCTGAATTGTATATGCCCAGGGATATAAAGGCTGCCTACTTAAACGGAAGCCGCGCATTAGATGGTAACCCAGGCGGGAATTATTTCCAGAACCGGGTCGATTACGATATCAGCGCCCGAATAGACCCCGTTACCAGGAGGCTTACAGGCTATGAAAAGATTACCTTCCACAACAACAGTCCATACGATCTTAAAACCATCGGGTTAAGGTTCTACCAGGATATTTTCGTTAAAGGCGGAAACCGTGGCCGGCCGGTGAACCCGGCCGACCTCACAGACGGAGTGGATCTTACCTCCCTGACCATCAACGGCAAGAAGATAGACCCGGGCAGCAGCTCTGCTACCGTTTTTGAAACACAGACCAATAAATTTTACCGCATACAGGCCAAGGCAGGATCACAAAACATCATTGAGGCCACATGGACCCTTACTTTCCCAGGGAAGAAGGAAGAAAGGATGGGCAGCATCGATGAATCATCTTTCTTTATTGCCTACTGGTACCCGCAGATAGCCGTATTCGATGATATAAACGGCTGGGACACCTTCGATTATAACAACGTGGCGGAAATGTACAACGAATTCGGAAATTTCGATGTTTCCCTTACACTGCCGGAGGACTTTGTGGTATGGGCTACAGGTGAACTTCAGAATCCGGAAAAAGTACTTAGCGAAAATTGCCTTAAACGATACATTTCTGCCAGATCGTCGTCCGATGTGGTACATATTATCGATAAAAAAGACATCAGAAAAAAACAGGCGACACAGAAAAAAAAGAATGAATGGAGATTTAAAGCGCTGAATGTGAGTGATTTTGCCTTCGGTATTAGTGATCACTATGTGTGGGATGCTTCATCCCTGGCACTGAAAAACGGGAAAGACATCTTTATTCAAAGTGCCTGGTTACCTTCGTCGACGTATTATGAACCGGTAGCACAGATGACCAGGTTTGTGGTTAGCCAGCTCTCCGACTCCATTACCGGCATCGACTTCCCCTACCCTTCCATAACCGTTTTTAATGGCAACGACGGCATGGAATTTCCCATGATCGTCAATGATGAAGAAGAGAACAGTTCCGGTGGTACGTGGTTCCTTACTGCACATGAGGTCACGCATACCTATCTTCCGTTTTACGTTGGGATCAACCAGCGAAGATATGGCTGGATGGATGAAGGGATGACGACGATGCTGGGTGAAATGATCCATTCACAGAAAACAGATTTGTATAATATGCGGAATATGTACCTCTACACTTACCCGAGAATTGCGGGTACACAGGAGGATGTTCCTACTATTGTCAATTCAACCTACCTTCCCGATATTATCTTTCAGCAGCATGAATACATGAGACCCAGCATGGCTTTATGGACACTTAAAGACATCCTCGGAGAAGCCATGTTCAGGAAGTGCCTGCAGGGATTCATTACCCGCTGGGCAGGAAAACATCCAACACCGTACGATCTGTTCTTTACGTTCAATGATATCAGCGGAGAGGACCTGAACTGGTTCTGGCAACCCTGGTTCCTGGGATTCAACTATCCTGACCTGGCCATTGAAAAAGTAGAAAAAACCGATTCAGGATTCAGTGTTTACCTTGGGAACGAAGGTGGCATGCCCTTCCCCGCGAGCCTGGAAATCAGGTTTGATGACGGCACCACCAGGATGATCTCCCTGGATGCAAGGGTTTGGGCAAAAGGTAAAACCCATATTATCACCATCGCCGGAAACAAAAATATATCAGGTCTTGTTCTTCACACGGAAGGTTACCCCGACAGTGTGAACGAAAATAATTACTATCCCTCCTCTGGCGAATAACGGGTAACCAAAATACCAATCTTATTTTGAGTAACCATGAAAGTAGCTATATTCAGTACCAAGACCTACGACCAGGAGTATTTTGACCGTTTTAATAAAGATAAAGAGCACGAGCTGACGTATTTTGAGGTTTCACTGAAATCGTCCACGGCCAAGCTGGCATCGGGATTTGATGTCGTCTGCGCATTCGTTAACGACCGCATTGACCACGATACTATTCGTGAACTTGCCAGTCACAATATCGGATTGATTGCCTTACGCTGTGCAGGCTTCAATCAGGTTGACCTTGATGCGGCGTCTAAGTACGGACTGCGGGTTATGCGCGTACCAGCTTATTCGCCACATGCTGTGGCTGAACACGCCGCCGCCCTCATTCTGAGCCTCAACCGTAAGATTCATAAAGCTTTCAACAGGATCAGGGATAACAATTTCAGCCTTGAACGGATGGTAGGCTTTGATCTTTACGGGAAAACGGTCGGGGTTATCGGGACAGGTAATATCGGCAGGGTTTTCGGGACCATCATGAAGGGTTTTGGATGCAAGGTCATTGCCTACGACGTGCATAAAAATGCCGCCGCTGAGGATGCCGGCATCGAGTATACCGATCTCACCCACCTGTTTAAAGAAGCAGACATCATTTCCCTTCATTGTCCACTCACTCCGTCCACCTATCAATTGATAAATAAACATACCCTTGAAATGATGAAAAAGGGCGTAATGCTTATCAATACGAGTCGTGGCAAACTCATCAACACGGCAGATGTCATCGAGTCTCTCAAAGAGCGGCACCTGGGTTACCTGGGTATCGATGTTTATGCTGAAGAGGAAAAAATCTTTTTCAAGGACCTGTCCGAGCGCATCATCGATGATGAGATGATTACGCGGCTCAGTACCTTTCCCAACGTTTTGATCACCGCACACCAGGGATTCCTTACCCGTGAAGCACTCGAAGGCATCACGCTCACAACACTACGGAATATTTCAGATTACGCGGCAGGAAGAAGCAGTGAAAATGAAGTATCTTTGGAAAAATTAGATGCCAAATGACACTTAATCGCTGTGCCTGGTGTGGTGATGACCCTCTCTACATCAGCTATCACGATCATGAATGGGGCGTTCCTGTTCATGACGAAACAAAGCATTTTGAATTTCTCCTGCTCGAATCAGCCCAGGCCGGACTATCGTGGATCACTATCCTCAGGAAACGTGAGAACTACCGGCTGGCCTTCGATGGCTTTGACCCGGAAAAAATAGCACGCTATGATGATGCGAAAATTGCCGACCTCCTTCAAAATCCGGGTATCATCCGTAACAAACGTAAAATTGCCTCGGCAATAAACAATGCCCAAAAGTTCCTGGATGTCAGGCATGAATTTGGTAGTTTTGACCAGTTTATCTGGCAATACGTTGACGGGAGGCCCATTGTAAATCATTTCAGTGAACTGTCTGACATCCCTGTAACCACAGCTTTATCGGACACGATTTCCAGAGATCTCAAAAACAGAGGCTTCAACTTCGTCGGATCTACTATCATCTACGCCCATCTGCAGGCTATCGGAATAGTAAACGACCACCTGATAAGCTGTTTCAGGCATGCCGAACTGTCGTAAATAAACCATTTTTCCTTTATTCAAACAGTTTCTCATCACGGATAAGCATCAGGATAGACGCTTGAGGAATAATAAGGTATTTTTCATCGTTGAATTCGATCTCCCATCCGCTGTTCTGAAGGTATACCGCAAGATCGCCAGACTTAGGCTGAAGCGGAACGTACTTCACATTTTCTCCGGTTGCTTTCCAGGGTTCATCTGCCTCATTAATCGCGGGAACAGGGTAACCCGGTCCTGCTTTCACCACATATCCGCTGTGAATTTTTTCGTTCTCGGCCACATTTGGGGGAAGGTAGAGTCCGGATTTGGTCCGCTTCTGGTCACTCTTTGGCTTGATAAGAACGCGGTCACCAATAAGAATGAACTTGTCCAGGTCTTTTTCATCAATATTTAATATCATAGGTCCGGGTTTTTTTATGGCATGAAGTCAAAAATCCTGCCGTAGTACAAATATGTCAGTTTTTCCTACAATTTTATGTGCCAGCGCATTAAAACGGTAAATATTTCAGTATGCGCTGTGCCTGTATTGCGCGTTGTGGCAGAATACTGAGACCTGATATTGAACGTATCATAGCAGTTATCAGCAGGGTAGCCGGGGTATGAAGACTGCTGGAATAAGACGACTTAAGGTAAGTTTAATAATGAATATTACCGAAATTCGGTGAAAGTATAGTAATTTTATCCTTAAATCCTGAACGTGCTAAACGTCAGGTATTACCCTAAGAAAAAAAATGAACTACAGGCTTTGGTTTACCCTTGTGCTATTTCTTATTTTTAGTTCCGCCTCTCCCTTGTCAGCCCAGACCGACACCATGAGGAGACCTAAAATCGGAGTTATTTTTAGTGGCGGAAGTGCCAAAGGTCTGGCTCATATCGGTGTTTTAAAGGTACTTGAAGAAGCCGGTATCAGGCCCGATTATATCGGGGGGGCCAGCATGGGGGCTATAGTTGGAGGATTATATGCCATTGGGTACTCCGCCGATTCCCTTGAAAAAATCGTCACGAATGCCGCATGGCCATACCTGCTTGGTGACGAGGTATCGAGAAGAAATCTCACGCTGGAAGAAAAAGAAGATATGGATCGTTTTGTTATCTCCTTCCCGATCAAGGAGAACAAGATCAAGATCCCTTCCGGGGTTATTAATGGTGAAAATATTGAAGAACTCCTTAACACACTTTGTGCCCCGGTATATAATATCCGTGATTTCAGCAGGTTCCAGATCCCTTTCATGTGCGTGGCCACCGATATAGAGACGGGTAAGGAAATAGACTTTTATTCGGGTTATCTGCCTAAAGTCCTTAGGGCCAGCATGTCTATTCCCAGCATTTTCAATCCCATTGAAATTAACAACACCTTGCTGGTCGATGGCGGCCTGGTAAACAATTTTCCGGTTGCGAGGGTGAAAGATATGGGTGCCGATATACTGATAGGTGTTAACGTGGGTTTCCAGTATTACAAAAAAGATCAGCTAAACTCCATATTCCGGATTATTGAACAATCGGTATTTTTTTATGGTGAAAAGCTGAACAGGTTCAATATGAGCCTGTGCGATATTCTTGTTGAACCGGATCTGGAAGGTTACAATTCGACCAGTTTTACATCGGCCGACAGCATTATCAAAAGAGGTGAACAGGCTGCAAGGGCTTTTCTTCCTCAGTTCAAAGCACTGGCTGATTCGCTGAAAAGCCTGGACCCAGGGTACGGTCCCCATCAGCAACTTCCGGAAGTTGATTCATTATTGCTGATGGAAATACGGGTGAGAGGACTCGATAAAGTATCGGGCAAGCTGCTGAACGGTAAATTACAGCTCGAAGTGCTGCATAAGGTCACACCTCAACAGATTGAAGAGGCGATAAAAAGAGTCTACTCCAGCCTGTATTTCGAAAAGGTAGACTATGAGATCGAACCCCTGGAAAGAGGTATACGACTGGTAATCAAGGTAAAGGAAGCCCGTGGCGGACAATTCAGGGTAGGCTTGCACTACGACTCCAATTACAAATCGGCTATCCTGCTTAACACCACCTTCAGAAACCTGCTCCTCGACGGTTCTAAATTATCAGTGAGCACGGCCCTGGGCGAGAATCCTTTCCTGGAAGCGTACTTTTTCAAAAATAACGGATGGAAGCCGGGTTACGGACTGGCATTTGGATCGCGACGTACAAATGTCTTTGGCTATGATAACGGGAGTAAAACATCATCGTATGTGTATTCGGAGACTAAAACCTCGCTCTACACCCAGTCCATTTTTGACAACTCTTATGCCCTGGGAGCCGGTATAGAATATGAAGCTTCGAGAATAAAATACAGGATTAATCCCGATCCTTTAATACCCGACAACACCCAGGTATATTTCAACTATTACGGCTTTCTCGAGATGGATACCTACGATGACGGCTTTTACCCTAAGAGAGGCACGCAGATGCATGCTGAATTTAAGCTGGTAACGCAGAAAAACATGGACCCGGTGGTCTTTCTCACCGGCAGATTAAGCCAGGCGTACCGCATAAGCGATCATCTCACCTACGTGAATCATCTTTATGGCGGCTCTGTTGACGGCACAACCATTCCATACCAATATATGTTCTACGCCGGCGGCCTCAACCCATCGAGGTGGAATGGACTTATTCCTTTCGTGGGCTTAAACTATATGGAGAAAACCGCAAAAAATGCGCTGGTACTGGCCGGTGATCTGCAGTTTGAAGTATTCCCCAATATTTACCTGATCATGAAAGGAAATGCCGGAAAGGTTGAAAACAATTTTAATGATCTGTTTACCACCAGCAGCATTCTTGGCGGCTACGGACTCACTGCCGGGTATGAGAGTTTCATCGGCCCGGTGGAACTCAGCCTTATGAAATCGGCTAACCGGGGTGGACTCCTGGGATTTGTAAATATCGGCTTCTGGTTTTGACGGTAGCGCAACCTCTTTCCTTGCAGCAGAACAGACTCTGGATCGTTCTTCCTGCTGAAATAGTGGAATTTCCAAAATAAGATGACGCCTATGCAGCTGAGCCTCACGGTTAACCCGTCGTGGCTATAGCTTGATAAATTTCAACACCCAGGTCCTGCCGGGATATTTCAGTTTCACGAAATACACACCTTCATGGAGATCCTGAACCTGCAGGGGGATAATGTTATTCTCCATTACCGGGTTCTTTGCAGTTAGCTGCACCTTCCCGGTCATATCATAAACAGTGATCAGAGATGGCGGGGCCGACGCTGAAGATTTGAGATACAGGATATCTGAAGCGGGATTGGGAAAAACCTCAGGCTTCTGAATCGTGGTAATATTGACCTCTGATGACGTTCCGCTCACATTTATCTTCCCTTTCATACCAAGGGAAACATGAAATTCACAAACGTAATACACAGTACCTGTTTCCTCCGGGACAAAGACACCTGTTCCCGATGTGAAGTTAAAGCCGCCCTCCAAAGGTTCCGTGCCATCGGCATTCCACGTGGCCTCACTGACCTGGGTAGCGGTATGATTCGAACCAACATCGAACCGTATAGTATCACCAACGGCACCATTCAGAACTGCAGGCGTAAAGGTAAATCCTGATGAAGTGACCGTATAACTCTCCTGTGCCTGCAAAACAGGCCAGGATATGAAGACCATCAAAAAAAGTAAAATTCGTCTCATTTTCGCCCCTCCTTTACTTTATTAACAATTTGGATATGAAAAAGTTGATGCCTTAAAATACGTAAAAGCAGCCTGTATTGCCGGCTATCGGTGATACTCAGCCGGAAAAAGTTTATTACATTTGGAAAAACAAAAGACATGAAACAGGTATTCATCGTAGTGCTTTCTTTGATCCTTTCCGGGCAATTATTGACTGCTCAAAACGATTCCACGGCTGCCAGTGATTCCGCCAGGGCAGCCCGACAAAAAGAAAAAGAGTATAAACACTGGTTAAAAGTCAAGGACGACTGGGCTAACCTGGGACGTTACCAGGCTGCCAACGACACACTTGAACCACCCCGCAAAGGTGAACAAAGAGTTGTCTTTATGGGCAATTCCATCACCGATGGCTGGATAAAATATTCGCCTGATTTTTTCAGCACGCATCACTTTATCGACCGCGGAATCAGCGGGCAAACCACACCGCAAATGCTGATCCGGTTCCGACCCGACGTCATAGACCTCAAGCCCGAAGCCGTGGTTATCCTTGCCGGTACCAATGATATTGCCGGAAACACCGGACCTTCCACCCTGGAGATGATCGAGGAGAACCTTGCTTCCATGGCTGAGTTGGCAAAGGCCAACGACATTAAGGTCATCCT
>DASQZK010000442.1:0-2028 GCA_035638735.1 Bacteroidales bacterium | reverse complement strand
TGACCATCAACAAAAATTACCTTTTGGCTGGACAGGCGGGAGGAGCAAAGGAAAAGCAAACCCGCTCACCTCTTTGTGGCAGCAAACCAGCAGCTTAAAGTTTTGAAATGTCTCCCTTTTTTCGTATATTAAGGCAAAGCGGGGTCGAATGAAAGAAATAGAAAAACTGGACAGGATTGCCATTAGTGTCAGATCTCATCGTTTACTCAAAATTCTTATGAATGAGAATCCGGAACTTGAGAAAATTATGCAAAATTCCAAAAACGAGACAGAAGTGCTGGTGGGAGTCAAACACTGGATTAAGAATGGCTTTGAGGATCGTGAACAGGTCATTCGTGACTTTTATTATTCAGACCGGCGGGATAAAGAGCTATTCGAAAAACTCCAATGGTTCGATTATGCCATTATCAGGTTGCTGGATTATATAGATTATGCCGGCCTTGAACTTCCCGACCTCAACCTCCATGGTGAAATTGCCGTGAGCAATCCGCTTCGCCTCCTCTGGCTTGCTGTCAATAAGGGAACAGGCGGCGCTAAACCCGACTTTTTTATCGACATAATAGAACTGTTCCGCCAGTTAAATGGGACCAACACTCAGGTTTTACCCGATGAAAAAGAAATGAAACACTGGATGGACCGTTACCCCGATGGCCTTGACCCCCGTATAATTCAGTTACGCAAAGAAAACCGCGACCGGATCTTACAAGTGCTGGTAAGAAAAATGGAAACGGGCGACATTCAAAGCCAAAAGTACTGTTTCGAGGAAGGGAGTTCGTTTGACGAGAAAATGCAACAAGCCAGGAAATGGTGGAAACTGGACAAATTTCATCTTCATTTTGCTATCAGGTCTCCCGGGCTGTTGAATGAGATGCTTAACAACTCGCTCGATCCGGATACGGTAAAAGTACTTGAAGAGGCACATGAAGCAGGTATTCCCTTCTTTGTAAATCTCTATTATCTTTCACTACTGCATGTGCGGGTGCCTTACTTTGCTGTCGGTGCCGACCTGGCCATCCGCTACTACGTACTTTATAATAAACAGTTGGTAAACGAATTCGGTCAAATCGTAGCCTGGGAAAAAGAAGATAAGGTAGAACCCGGGAAACCCAATGCTGCCGGATGGATCCTTCCCGAAGGCCAGAGCATTCACCGGCGTTATCCCGAAGTAGCTATTCTTATCCCCGACACCATGGGGCGCACCTGCGGCGGCCTCTGTTCGTCATGCCAGCGCATGTACGACTTTCAGTCGGGCCACTTCAATTTCAACCTCCAAAAACTTAAACCCGATGAATCATGGCCTGAAAAGCTTAAACGGCTACTGACCTATTTCGAAGAAGATACCCAGTTGCGCGATATCCTGATCACCGGCGGCGATGCCTTTATGAGCTCAAACCGGTCCATAAAACATATCCTCAACGAGATCTGTGACATGGCGCAGAGGAAAAGAAAACGCAACAAAGAACTCCCCGACAGGGAGAAAAAAGCCGAGATCGTCAGGATTCGGTTCGGAACACGACTGCTCGCCTATCTGCCACAGCGTATTAATGATGAACTGGTTAACATTCTTAGCGATTTCAAGGAAAAAGCGTCTTCCATTGGTATCCGGCAATTCATTGTCCAGGCGCATTTCGAATCTGCCATGGAAATAACTCCCGAGACTAAAACAGCCGTTGAAAAAATCATCTCAGCCGGCTGGCTGGTTACCAACCAACTGGTGTTTACCATGGCAGCCTCGAGACGCGGTCATTCGGCACGTCTGAGAAAAGTACTCAACGATATCGGCATCCTTCCTTACTATACCTTCACGGTCAAGGGCTATATGGAGAACAATTTCAGCTTCACTCCCAATGCCCGCATCGTGCAGGAGGAACTTGAAGAAAAAGTGATGGGCAAGATCGGGAGGGAATATTACAGCCGGTTGATGAATTTTGCTGCCGACCCCGAAAACATCCAGGAACATATCGACCAGCTGAGAACAGAAGCCGGCCTCCCCTTCCTGGCTGCCGACCGCAACGTACTTAACCTGCC
>DASQZK010000441.1:0-4045 GCA_035638735.1 Bacteroidales bacterium | reverse complement strand
CGTCAGTGAACGAAAGCTATCAGTTTCCGGGTTATAGGTTGTGCTGTCCTTCAGAATAAAAGCACCTTCTTTATTCACTTTGAAGCGCATGCGGTGTCCGTCTTCATCCAGTATGTATTCTGATTTGTAGTTGATCACATTCTCGAACATTGAGATTGGAGCAGGGTCAAGGGCTGAGTTGACACGTCCCCATTTGCCTACCACATCATCTACCTCCGGAATGGCATTTACACTCTTGTCAAGCTTGCGGATGTCATCCAGGTTTTCTTCCACCCCCGAGTGGGGCATGGTGGTAGGCATCAACAGGAACGAGCCTTCATCCAGTGAGGGCATAAATTCCTTGCCCACTCCCGGAAATGTTTGGTCGAGTGCCACCCACGTCTTTGTCGAACGCATGTTCCAGCCAATTTTCTCAAAAGTATTGGGGATAAAGCCAAGTGTTTTTTCCGATCCTCTCCATACCAGCATCCCAAACAAAACCACCACGATGGGGATGCTCAGGAATTTCCATTTATTATCAAGGCACCAGCCCAGAATCTGCGGGTAATAATGCACGATAGTCATCAATGCTCCCAGCACCACGGCCACGATGGCAGAGACGAACAGGAAATTGGTCAGTTCGCTGTTTTGGGCACCCAGCGGCATCCATTCCTTTGAAAGGAAGTAAACGACCACCAGCAGGGTAATGGCTATATTGATCAGGTTCACAAATTTTTTCTTTTCTTCCGGCCACCGGTTGATCAGCAGGTTATTTACCCCAAAAGCCACCAACGCCAGAGCCACCCAGCTCTGGTAGACAATGGTGAACAGTACGCCGGCTGCGATGAGTGTATAGTTCCAAATGCGACGTACCTTCTTCTTGTCAAACCGGATAGAGAACAGAACATGTGCCAGGGCAGGGATGATGATGATCCCGATACCCAGTGAGGCTAACAGTGCGAAAGTCTTGGTAAAGGCCAGTGGTTTAAACAGTTTTCCTTCGGCAGCCTGCATGGCAAACACGGGCAGAAAGCTCACGATGGTGGTAGCCAGGGCGGTCATGATGGCCGAGGCCACTTCGATGGTAGCTTCATACACCACGTTGAGCAGTTTTCGCCCACGCGCCCCCTTGTTCTCCGGCAGGTCGAGGTGTCGCACGATGTTCTCCGTGAAAACGATCCCCACATCTACCATCACCCCGATGGCGATAGCGATACCCGAGAGGGCCACGATGTTGGCATCCACGCCGAACTGGCGCATCGTGATAAAGGTGATCAGCACCCCGATGGGCAGCAGACTGGAGATCAGGATCGATGCCCTAAGATTGAGCACCAGCACGATCACCACGAGGATGCTGATCAGTATCTCATGCGAGAGGGCCGACTCGAGTGTGCCCAGTGTCTCCTTGATCAGGCCGGTACGGTCGTAAAACGGTACGATGGTTACTTTGGATACTGTTCCGTCCTTCAGCTTTTTCGAGGGCAGGCCGGGTGCAATCTCTTTGATCTTATCCTTCACGTTGTTAATGGCTGCCAATGGGTTGGTCCCGTAACGGGCTACCACCACGCCCCCGACAGCTTCGGCACCGCCCTTGTCGAGTCCGCCACGCCGGGTAGCCGGTCCATAGTTGACCTTTGCCACATCCTTGATACGTACCGGCACGTTGTTGTGCACGGCAACCACACTCTCTTCGAGGTCCTTCAGGTTCTTGATGTATCCCAGGGCACGTACAAGGTATTCGGCCCGGTTGAACTCGATGGTCCGCGCACCGATGTCCAGGTTGCTTTTCTTTACGGCAGCCATAATCTGGGCCACGTTCACCCCGTAAGCCTTCATCGCGTTGGGATCAATATCCACCTGGTACTCCTTGACAAAGCCACCGATGGATGCTACCTCAGAAACGCCTTTGGCACCGGTAAGGGCATAACGCACATAAAAATCCTGGATGGTGCGAAGTTCCTGCGGATCCCAGCCACCAGCCGGGTTGCCGTCCTTGTCACGGCCCTCCAGCGTATACCAGTAGATCTGCCCGAGTGCAGTGGCATCAGGGCCAAGGGCCGGGGTAACGCCGTCAGGCAGTGTGCCGGATGGAAGCGAGTTAAGCTTCTCCAGGATACGCGAACGGCTCCAGTAGAATTCCACGTCTTCATCGAAAATGATATAGATGCTGGACAGTCCGAAGATTGAATTGCTGCGGATCGTTTTTACCCCTGGTATGCCCAAAAGGGCCGTTGTTAGCGGGTAGGAAATCTGATCTTCGATATCCTGCGGCGAACGGCCGGACCATTCGGTATAGACGATCTGTTGGTTTTCCCCGATATCCGGGATCGCATCAACCGGCACAGGATCGCGTGGTATCACTCCGGTCTGCCAGTTGAACGGCGCAGTTGCAATCCCCCATACAATGAAAATAATCAGTATGAGGAAAGTGACTAACTTGTTTTCAAGAAAAAATTTTATCGTTTTATTGAGCATGATTTATTGATTTAATGCCATGAGTCCCTGCTGATGATTTATTCGTATGAAAAAATGTCAGCAAAACTAATTTCTCGGTTGCAATCCTGTATGTGAATAGCAGCAACATTTTGGCAGATAACTTACCAGATGTATATAAAGTCTGGCAGGGGCAAATGCACTTTATTGCCACATACTTGCATGCAGGAATCAAAAAGGCCTCGAAAGGGCATTAAATCATAAAAGGAAAGACTGAACGAAAAGGATTATCGATCGCTCGGAAAGAGGAATTTTTAGATGGGTAATCTGCTGCTTGTGTGCAACAGGAGTATCATATAAGCCTGCAGATAAAATTGAAACCGGCAGTGCAAAAAACAGTGTGGTTAAAGAAACAGTTTTCTCAGTTACCAGTGCAGCAGGAATGTTTTGTGTAAAATAAGATAAGGTAAGACAACAACTTTCCATACCCAGATTTTCTTCAGCAGCATTTTGTTGAATACCCTGAATCTGGCAGGATATATCATTGGTGGCTTCCATACCACAACTATGCGGAGTTCCGGATAATGACACAGAAGAAACCTCTCCTCCACAATAGTGCATGGTAAATGATGCTTTTGAGGAAAAGACAAGAATCAGTATAATAAGTACTGATGCTATGATTCGGTATCCTGTTTTCATTGTCTGTTTGATAATCTTCTTTTTATATCATACAAAAGTAAACGCAGAATTTAAAAAACTGTTATATAATTTTGAGTTTGTTTTATATAATTTTGTAAGGATAGGCCTGGAAATGCCGGTGAAATCCATTCAAAATTAAATAAATTTCAAAAACAGTTATTCTTTTTTGATTCATTGTATTGGTTTTGGTTTATCCGGCCAACGGGCGAAATATACAGGAACATTTTGTTTGGACAATTAAAAAATAAACCGGAATGTTAAGTAATCAAGGGATTTTAGAAAATTATTCCTTTTTGGTTTTATTTTACTAACTTGCTAAATAATTCTACTTTGACATATTGAACCCAGACTTGATTTTTCGTCTTTTCCTGCCCCAACCCTAAAGGGTGAAAGTCGAAAAATCAACCCGTTCCCTTCAGGGTAAAGGGCAAATCGGGTTGATTTTGACAATTTTTTTAAATGTGTTAAAGTAGAAATAACCATTATTTTAAACTACTTATGAAAAAATCTTACATTTTGCACTTTCTGATTTCAGGTTTGTTAATAACTTCCTGTGTTTCTTCACCTGAACAGAAAAAGATCACGAAAGAAAATATTACAGCGGCAGAGAATCTCTTCGATTTAACGTTTACAGATACTGAAAAGGATTCAATGATTGACGGCTTGACCGAAAATTTGCAGGCCTATAAAGAAATTCATAAGATAAATATTGATAACGCCGTCCCACCTGCATTGCTTTTTGATCCTTTACCTATTGGTTTTGAAGCTCCTGATATGCAGCAGATGATCAACTGGAAAATTGATGATAATGTGCAACTCCCTGCAAACCGGGATGCCCTTGCCTTTTATACGGTGAGGCAGTTATCTTCACTTATAAAAAACCATAAGATTACATCAGTGGAACTGACAAAGTTTTTTCTTGACAGATTAAAGA
>DASQZK010000440.1:0-2975 GCA_035638735.1 Bacteroidales bacterium | reverse complement strand
ACAGATATCCATTATCAGCGCCGCGGTACATCCCTTCACGGATCACTTCGGCAGCCCTGCCGGGCCCCATGGTCAATATCGTTACCGTCGACCCTTTCACCCGGTCTTTGACCCTTAGCGCCTGTTCCAACGCATGCAGATCCTCCGGGTTAAAAATTGCCTCAAGAGCGGCCCTGTTAACAGTTCCATCCGCTTTCATAGCATCTTTACCCACATTTCTTGTGTCGGGAACTTGTTTGGCCAAAACAATGATTTTTAAGCCCTTCATAGATATTTTTTTAGATTTATAGTGTCATGATGGTTGACAAATATACTAAAATATCTTTTGGGCAAACCGTGGAATGATTCCATATTCGATAAAAAAAACCCCGTTTTTCAACGGGGTTTCAGAATCTATTTGAGTTACGGTCGAAAATCAGGCCTGTGCTGTCGGTCCGCCGAAATTCATCGGTACAACCGGACTACCTGAGCCTTCAACGTTTTTAATAGGTCCGTGGACTGACTCATATTTTGCAATATTATCGTTCAAAGCAGCAACGAGCCTTTTGGCATGCTCGGGTGTCAGGATAATTCTTGACTTTACCTCCGCCTTGGGAATTCCGGGCATAATCCTGACGAAATCGAGAATAAATTCAGCCGCCGAATGCGTGATGACTGCCAGGTTAGAATAGGTACCCTGGGCTACATCCTCTTTAAGCTCGATACTAATCTGATTCTGATTCTTATTTTGATTATTATCTTCCATCGGGATTTAGTTTAATTATCGTCTGATTCATGTTCAGCCATTTCTACCTGGGTTCCTGCCTTCATCCTGTCGTACTCTTCGCGTGAACCAACAACAAGGTTTTCGAAGTTTCTGCTACCGGTACCCGCAGGTATCAGGTGTCCAACGATCACGTTTTCTTTCAGTCCTTCGAGTGTGTCGATGCGACCGTGAATAGCTGCTTCGTTGAGCACTTTGGTCGTTTCCTGGAAGGAAGCTGCCGACATGAAGCTCTTGGTCTGCAGAGCAGCCCTTGTGATCCCCTGGAGTATCTGGCTTGACGTAGCCGGAACGGCCTCCCTGGATTCCACAAGCTTCATATCCTTGCGCCTGAGTACTGAATTTTCATCGCGAAGTTTTCTGGAGGTAATGATCTGGCCGGAATGCAACGATTTGGAATCTCCGGGATCCAGAACCACTTTTTTACCAAAGATCCAGTCATTTTCTGCCATAAATTCCCACTTGTCGGCAATCTGTTTCTCGAGGAATTTGGTATCCCCCGGATCGACGATTTCGACTTTGCGCATCATCTGGCGAACGATAACTTCGAAGTGCTTATCATTGATTTTCACTCCCTGCAGTCGATAAACTTCCTGGACTTCATTCACAATATATTCCTGAACCTTGGTGGGTCCCTTAATGGCCAGGATGTCTGATGGTGTAATAGCTCCGTCAGACAGTGGGATACCAGCTCTTACGTAATCGTTCTCCTGGACCAGTATCTGCTTCGAGAGAGGAACGAGGTATTTTTTGACCTCTCCGGCCCTCGACTGAATGATGATCTCGCGATTCCCTCGTTTGATCTTACCGAAGGAGACTTCGCCGTCTATCTCGGAGACAACGGCTGGATTGGAGGGATTCCTGGCTTCAAAAAGTTCGGTAACCCTTGGCAGACCACCGGTGATATCACCAGATTTACCAACAGCCCTCGGTATTTTCACCAGAATATCTCCGGCAGTAACCTGGTCTTTGTCATTGACGGCAATATGGGCTCCTACCGGGAGGTTGTACGACTTCAGGGTATCGCCATTCTTGTCAAGAATCCTGATGAGCGGGTTTTTCGTCTTATCTCTTGATTCAATGATCACTTTTTCGCGGTAACCGGTCTGTTCATCCGATTCTTCCCTGAAAGTGATGCCATCAATAACATTATCGAAGAATACTTTACCATCAACTTCAGAAATGATAACGGCGTTATACGGATCCCACTCACAGATAAGATCTCCTTTCTTCACTTCTGATCCCGGCTTGATATAAAGCTTGGAACCATAAGGAATGTTATGAGTTGTCAGTGTAATTCCGGTGTTTTTATCAACAATCCGCAGTTCAGCAAGACGGCCGATAACCATATCCATAGACTTGTTCAGTTCAGGATCAGTTTTACTTACCGTTCTGAGTTCTTCAATATCGGCAATACCATCATATTTCGAGATAACACTCGATTCTGAGGTGATATTTGAGGCGGTACCACCAACGTGAAATGTACGCAGGGTCAGCTGTGTACCGGGTTCACCAATAGACTGGGCAGCAATCACACCAACGGCTTCACCCATCTGAACCATGCTACCTGTCGCCAGGTTACGTCCGTAACATTTTCCACATACGCCTTTAGTCGATTCGCACGTCAATACCGAACGGATTTCAACCTGTTCAATGGGTGAATCTTCGATCTTGCGGGCAATCTCTTCTGTAATTTCCTCACCTGCTGACAGGATCAGTTCACCCGTAAGGGGATGGTATACATCATGAACGGCTGTACGTCCGAGAATTCTCTCAAAGAGCGTCTCAACCACTTCTTCACTCTTCTTGATAGCAGTAGCAACCAGTCCCCTGAGTGTACCACAGTCATGTTCTGAAATAATCACGTCCTGGGACACGTCCACAAGTCTTCGTGTAAGGTAACCGGCATCGGCTGTTTTAAGAGCAGTATCGGCCAGACCTTTCCTGGCACCGTGGGTTGAAATAAAGTATTCGAGTACCGAGAGTCCTTCTTTAAAGTTGGACAGAATCGGGTTTTCGATAATCTCATTCCCGGTGGCGCCCGATTTCTGAGGTTTAGCCATCAGACCACGCATACCTGATAGCTGCCTGATCTGTTCTTTCGAACCACGAGCCCCGGAATCGAGCATCATATAAACTGAGTTGAAGCCCTCGTTGTCGGAACTAAGCTGGCGCATCAGCGTTGTGGTGAGCTTGGCATTGGTATGTGTCC
>DASQZK010000439.1:0-3409 GCA_035638735.1 Bacteroidales bacterium | reverse complement strand
ATTGTCTTTATAGACGGTAATGGGCAGAATTTGCTTCACGATGTCCCAGTAGTGAAAATCACCACTTTCCAGGCTGATGATGTTTGTGTCGCCACTGTAAGGCGAAGTTGGCCAGTAAGGACGCGAAGGATCGAGCTCATGTAGTATCCCGGGAATGAATTCATTAAAAACCTTGTTGTATGATGAATAGGCCTCACCAGCATGTGCACCAAGATCATCCTTCCATCCCCAGGTATGATATCCTTCCAGTACTTCGTTGTTGCCACACCACAAAACGACAGAAGGATGATTTCTCAGTCGTCTCACCTGGTGCCTTATCTCCATGTCAAGGGAAGCAAGATATGCATCGTCTGAAGGGTACATTCCGCAGGCGAACATAAAATCCTGCCAGACCAGCAGCCCTTTCCTGTCGCACAGGCGGTAGAAATAATCATCTTCATAGACACCGCCACCCCATGCCCGGAGCATATTCATGTTTACGGCCACTGCATTATCGGTGAGTTCATCGTAGTCGCTATTCTTTACCGACGACACGAAATAGTCGACCGGAATAATATTGGCACCCCTGATGAAAATATCCTTGCCGTTAACCCTCATTTTGAATGAACTTCCAACTTTACCAGATTCCCTTACAAGGTCAACCGTGCGAATACCAGTGTCAACGAGGTATTCATCGAGTGTTTTTTCCTCCTTTAAAAGGACAATCCGGAATGAGTAGAGGTTGGGATCGCCGAAACCTCTGGGCCACCAAAGTTTCGGGTTGCGAATTTTCACTCTGAAGGTATGGATGGATTCTTCCCGGCCTGTACTTGTAGTAAGATCCAGTGCCTGTTCATTGTCGATAAAGACCTGTACCCTGTATTGACCAGGCTCAGTGGAAGATATCGCGGTGTCAACCGATAAAACGGCTTGGGAAGGTTCCAGTGATAATGTATTGATGTTAACATCGTCAATCCAGGCTTCATCCCTTACAGCCAAAACAACATCTTTCCAAATGCCGCTGGTGAGCAGCCGGGGCCCCCAGTCCCAGCCATACATATAGGGGGCTTTTCTGGTGAACGGACTTACCCTGTATTGATGTTCGTCGTTGTTTGCCGGCAACTGGTAGGGAAGTTGGGTGTATTTTTCAAGACCTTTCCGGAAAGGGGAACGGAGAAGGACGGCCAGTTCATTTGTTCCCTGGTGGAGGATGTCTGAAACATCGTATTCCCATGGAACGAACATATTATCGGCATCGAACAGGTGCTGACCGTTTAGGATCACTTCTGCGTATGTATCAAGACCTTTAAAAAGGAGATTAAACGATTCCTGTGAATATCTTTCCGGCTCGAATTCAAACTCACACCTGTATTCCCAGTCTTCATTTTCAATCCATTGCATTTTTTTCTCGTTAAGGGCGAAGAACGGATCGGGGATCATTCTGTTGCGATACAGGTCGGTATGAACGCATCCGGGCACTGTGGCATTATGCCAGGTTTTATTCGCAACATTACGAAAGCGCCAGTTACATTCAGACAGATTTAGAATTTGTTTCATACCGTTGCAGATATTAAATATCAATAATATACAGGTGCTTCTCCACCAGTTTAAAAATGGTGATGGTACGCTTTACGGGGGCACGGAAAGTTCTGCCCGTTGATACGGGAAGATGCTCTCTAACGGTGAAAACGGTCCCCGATAAACTTGAGTCCTTCAATGATATTCGTTCGCCAGTAATGCCAGTTATGTGAACCGTTCCTCACGCGGTACTCGTGGTAAATGTTACGGTTGCGCATGATGGTATGAAGCGCTGAATTCCCTTTAAAAAGGAAATCATCATCACCACAGTCGATGTAAAACCGGACCTGCTCAATTTGTTTCACAGGAAGACTTTCCATCAGGTCAACGGGTGAGTTGTTTTTCCAGTGTTCGGTAAGCCTGTTGACGCTATTGCCTGCCCGGTAAATTTCACCAAACCATGTATTATACTGGTCATCGGAAATAGCCTCAACCTCTTTGTCGGTAAATACACCGGCACTGAAGGCTGCACAGGCTGTAAACATGTCGGGGTGGTGAAGCGACCATATCAGCGAACCATAACCGCCCATGGAGAGACCGGCTACGGCACGGAATTCTTTTTCAGGCCTTGTCCGGTAATTGTTATCAATAAACGGGATGAACTCCCTGAAGGCCATATCCTCGTACCTGTCCTTACCTGCAACGTCGTTGACGTACCAGGTTACCTTTGCATCGGGCATTACAATGATCATGGGAGGAATTTCCCGGTTGGCGATAGCCCTGTCGGCTGTTTCGCTTACTTCACCGAACTGTATCCAGGCTGTCTCGTTGTCGGAAAAACCGTGGAGAAGATATACCACCGGGTAGCGCTGTGTCGATTCCTGGTAACCCGGGGGAAGGTAGATAGCGTATGCCACATCGTGGCCGAGGATTTTACTCGATAGATTCATTCCTTCTAATACGTTTCCTTTTTGAAAATAACCCGATTCGGAAACAGGTTGAGCCCATGTATAAAAACTGAAGAGGGTTGAAATGAGGGTTAACAGAAGGGCTTTTTTTATTTTTTTCCGGGGCATTTTATATCAATTTTAGTGGGTTCAGGTCTAAAAAGCATAATTAAAACCGGTTGGTTTTCATTCATTTACCAGCAATCGTCGTGAAGCGTTACGTGTATATAAACTTATGCAATTATTCTGAAATTAAAAATGGTTTATAAACGATGATCTTTTCTACCGGTATTCTTTTATGATGGTATGGCATGATCTGGAGGTAGTGGGAGCCGTTACTGATACCCTGTATAAGTGTATATTCGCGGCTTTCTGAATTATCGATGTAATCGTGGAAGGTTCCCCTTACGTTCCAGGTTATGGTATAACCGGGTTGGAAATCAGCCTTAAACATATCCCAGGCTTGTTTCACAAACCAGTCTTCCGGCTCAATGATTACCTTTCCTGAATTTGAAATGAATTTTTTAGTACTTATGCCGTTTCCGTCATAGCCTGTTATGGAACCATATATTTTAAACCTGAACCATTCAAGGCTGTCTCCGGTCTCGGTCATTCTTACGGTCCATCGTTCAGGCGTAAGGGGGGTAATGTTTGAAGTATGAATAACGGCACCGGTCTGCCAGGGCCAGTCTTTGGTTGAATCGGCGTTTGGCCGGGTGATAGAAAAGATATCCCCGATGGAAGAGGGTGGGTAGTTGTCTAACAGGATCCGGGCTTTTACGGTGTCATCCGTAAAGGGCTCCAGGCAAAGATCCACCCTGTTGCCGGTAAAGTGTAAGCCCAGACTTCCGGTCTGCACAGGTTCCGCGGGTACTATTGTATCCACGAGATGGTATGGATCGGGCATCCTTGCAGGGTTGTAGTTGAAATAGGGCAGAAGCATGGTTGCAAGGAGCCTGTTCCCT
>DASQZK010000438.1:0-2005 GCA_035638735.1 Bacteroidales bacterium | reverse complement strand
AGCGGGATGAGCTGCAAAAGATATTAGACGATAAGGCGCCTTCTCCCGTTGATATCAGGAAGGTTATCCACATATATCGCGATTTAAACGTTATTAAAGACACGCGTAAAGCCGTGCACGATCATTACGGGCATGCATTGGCCCAACTGGATGTGTTTACCGAAGGTGACGCCAAAAAACAACTGCTCGCATTACTGCATAAACTCATAAACAGGGAACATTAATTTTTGAACTTCAAGTCGATTAACAACGTGCATAGATTTTTCCACTATACTCTGGTTCTTATTTTTATCACCGTAGCCGGCATATCTTGCACCAGCAAGAATGTTATCCGGCCGGGGGACACGCTTCCCGTCGCTTTCGAAAAAGCCAAGAACCTCTATGAAAATGGCAAGTATTCTGAAGCCACGGATGCCCTGGAGACGGTGATCAGTATCGGCCGGGGAACGGATACGGCCCAGGAAGCCCAGTACCTGTTGGCCGAAAGCTATTACAAGAATCATGAGTACCTGCTGGCCGCTTCCGAGTACGATCGATATACCAGTTATTATCCCAATTCCGAAAAGCGGCAGGAAGTCGACTTCAAGAATGCCGAATGTTATTGGCATATGAGTCCCAATTATAAACTGGACCAAAAATATTCCAAGAAGGCCATTGAGCAGTTCAACCTGTTCATTTCCCGCTACCCGGACTCCGAACTGGCCAAGAAGGCGGCCGATTATATCGACCAGATGCGCGAGAAGCTCGCACACAAGACTTTCGGTTCCGCCGACCTGTATATGCGGATGGATGAATATGAGGCGGCCGCCATTTACTACGGTCTCACCATCGACCAGTACCCGGAAACGGCATGGGCCGAACATGCCCTGGTTGAGCAGATTCATGCCTATGTAGTCTATGCACAAAACAGTGTGGAAGCCAAGCAGCAGGAGCGATTCCAGAAAGCAGTGGACAGCTACGAAAAATATGTACAGCTTTTCCCGCGTGGAGATTACCGATCCGAGGCTGAAGATTATTACGATATGGCCAAGGTAGGCCTGGCCAAAGCCAAAGATGACGCATCCGGCGCGCAGCTTACCGAAAATAAGCAGCAGTCAAACTAACAGTCGGATGCAGTTGGTCGGCATTTTCGGAGGCACGTTTGACCCCGTCCACTTCGGGCATCTTGCCATAGCAAGGTCTTTCCTCGGGAGCGGGCTGATTGAGGAGCTCTGGGTTATGTTGACGCCCGATCCGCCGCATAAACAGGACCGAGATCCTGTGGCCTATTCCATTCGGGAAGCAATGCTTCAGGCGGCCTTCAAGGATGAGGACAGGGTGACCGTCTGCACCTTGGAAGAATCTCTGCCGGCTCCGCACTACACCTTGCGCACGCTTCAATACCTTTACCGGAAGCACCCCGACCAAACCTTTTACTTGTGCATCGGCGGGGACAGCCTCGCCCATTTTGATGAGTGGTACCACTGGCAGGAAATACTGAAACTCAGTGAATTGATCATCGCTCGTCGTCCCGGTGCAAAGGTAGGAGCTATCCCCGGCCCCATCCTTAAACGAGCCCATTTTATCGACCACGAACCCCTGGCGGTGTCATCGACAGATATACGAAATCGATGTGCGAAGGGCCTACCCATCGATGATCTGGTACCCAAAGAAGTCGCACGGCTCATCGCTACCCATTCGCTATACCGGAACTGAATAAGGATGGTATTTCGGGTACAATTGGTTCATGGCTACCTCTGTAAATACAGGCATTTTTAGTTGAGATGAAATTTTCGCTGACAGCTTCATGGCAAGTTGTGCAAATATTTCCGTCTTTTTTGTCTTATTTTGTATGGCTTCTACGTAAAAAAAACGCTACCATATACCTGTGGTTGTTAGAATCGGCTTATACGTGCCCAAGCCATCGCAATTATTTGCACAAATTTCAGGGCATGACTGCAGAGAATTCTCAGCCATCAGACAAGAGTTATAACCTGGAATATTTAAAGATTGATCCATGGAAAAG
>DASQZK010000437.1:0-4587 GCA_035638735.1 Bacteroidales bacterium | reverse complement strand
GTCAGGATAGGGGTTATCGATCGTTTTCTAACGATAGTTGACCTCCACGAGGTCGGGTCCATCTATGCCGCTATGATTTGACAATTAAAACGGGTTTTATTTTTTCTGGTAAAATTCCAGGCTCTGCGTCTGAGCCAATCTGGTATTCATGGGCTACGTTGTGAGTATACCTTTTCGTTGAATCATGAGAATCTAAACGAGCTGAAACGATATGAACCGAGGAAGTCTCTGACTGACGAGCTCAGCGAAGCTAAACGAGTTGAAACAACCTTCGCCACAGCCAGTCCATAAACCAATAACGACCCCCCAACACAATCACACCCCTTTTCTTTTCCACCGAAATACACTAATTTTATGATATTAAGCTATTTTAAAGTTACCGATAGACTAAAATATTTGAATCTAAGTTATAACTTTGTCACAGTTGCTGTATTAATTACCTTTGACGCTGAAAAACAATAACACCGCAAAAGCGGAAACCAATGTAAACCAAATTACTGTCCGATGAAATCTTTCCGTTCTTTCAATCTCATTACAGGTTGGATAATCTTTATCATTGCTGCCGTCGTATATTTGATGACAATTGAACCGACAGCCAGTTTCTGGGATTGCGGTGAATTCATAACATCTTCATACAAACTGGAAGTAGGGCATCCCCCGGGAGCGCCTTTTTTTATGGTGCTTGGTAATTTCTTTATGATCTTTACCAGCAATGCAGCCAAGGTATCGGTGGCCATGAACAGCATGTCGGCACTGGCATCAGCCTTTGCTATCCTGTTCCTGTTCTGGACCATTACGCACCTGGCCCGGAAAATCATCCTTGTCAACGATGACGATTACACACTTCCACGTATTCTCGCTGTGATGGGAGCCGGTGCCGTTGGTGCCCTTGCGTATACTTTTTCAGACACGTTTTGGTTTTCTGCTGTGGAGGCGGAGGTTTACGGTACATCTTCATTGTTTACAGCCTTCGTATTCTGGGCCATACTGAAATGGGAAAATGAAGCGGATAATCCGCGGGCCAACAAGTGGATCATTCTCATTGCTTATCTCATGGGGCTGTCCCTTGGGGTTCACCTTCTTAACCTGTTGGCTATACCTGCCATCGTTTTTGTTGTTTATTTCAGAAAATACAAACCCACGGTATGGGGCATTATTGCATCCTTGCTGATATCTGTCGGCCTCCTGGGAGCCATGATGTACCTTATCATTCCCGGCTTCGTTGGCCTGGGTGCAGCTCTTGAACTCGTCTTTGTGAACGGCATGGGACTCCCCTACCAGTCGGGTCTTATAACCTATGCCATTCTCCTTTTCGTTGTGCTCGGCTTCCTGGTGTATTACACCCATAAGCGCCGCCTCGTGCTTTGGAATACGGTTGTTCTTGTTGTCACCGTTCTTGCCATCGGGTATTCGTCTTATGCGGTCATCCTGATCAGGTCGAATGCCGACACCCCGCTTGACGAAAGTAATCCGGATACGGCTTTTAACCTCCTGAGTTATCTCAACCGGGACCAGTATGGCCAGACACCTTTGTTCTACGGTAATTATTTTAATGCACCGGCCATCGAACAGATCGAAGGCCGGCCCAAATACTACCGGGAAAACGGCAAGTATGTCAAAGTTACGACCCCCGACTACAAGTATCATCCCGACTTTAAAGGCTTCTTCCCCAGGATGTGGAGCGAACAGGACCAGCATATTAACAAGTATCTGTACTGGGGTGGCATGAAAGAGTCTGACCTGTTTGAACCCATGCGCGACCAGAACGGGAACCCGGTGAGGGGACAGAACGGCCAGTACCGCTTCGACAGGTCCAAGCCGTTGGCTAAACCCTCCTTTGCCGCTAACCTGAGGTTTTTCTTCCGTTACCAGATCGGCTACATGTATCTCCGCTATTTCATGTGGAACTTTGCCGGTCGTCAGAATGATATCCAGGGTCATGGCGAGCTGACCAACGGGAACTGGATAAGCGGTATTCCGTTTATCGACGATGCCCGGCTGGGGCCGCAAAACCTGGCTCCCGATTACCTGAAGAATAACAGGGCCCATAATACCTATTTCCTGCTTCCGCTTATTCTCGGACTGATAGGGCTGTTCTTCCATTACAAATACCATAACAAAGATTTTTGGGTCGTGGCATTATTGTTCCTCTTTACAGGACTGGCGATCGTGGTTTATCTGAATCAGTACCCACTCCAGCCCAGGGAAAGGGACTATGCCTATGCCGGGTCGTTCTATGCATTCGCGATCTGGGTCGGACTGGGTGTGCTGGGACTGATACGGTATCTATCAAAAAATTACAAGTCGATGGTTGCCGTCGGTGGTGTAACCTTGGCTAGCCTGATCCTGGTTCCCGGCATCATGGCTGAGCAAAACTGGGACGACCATGACCGTTCAGGTCGCTATACGGCAAGGGATTTTGCCTACGACTACCTGAACAGCTGCGAGAAAAATGCCGTTATCTTCACCAATGGTGATAACGACACATTCCCTCTCTGGTACATCCAGGAGGTTGAAGGTGTGCGGACCGACGTGCGGGTAATCAACCTGAGTTATTTCACGGCCGACTGGTACATCGAGCAGATGACGCATCGCATGTACGAGTCCGACCCGGTCAAATTCTCACTGACGTTCGATGAATACAGGAACGGTACGCGCGACTATGTTCTTCTTGGCAAGAACACGCTCTCACTTCTCGATGAGAAATATGACGCCAATAAGACCTATTTCAGAAGTGAATACGCTGAACTTTATAACCGCTTCCTTGATATGGCTGCCAAATCGAAACTTCCTGAAGTGGCTGCCAAAGATTACAACCAGTTGAAAAAAGGACCGGATGTCATCCATATCGAACTGTTTGCCAATGCCCTCGGTAAGATCAACCGCAGACGAAACGAACTGGGCTTCAATACCGGTGATATGGACAAACTTATTAGTGATGTTGAATCAATGGCGCGCCGCATCGACGATTCGGCTATGCCTCTCGACGACGGACTAACGTTCATTACCTCTGACAACCCGAGGTTCAAAACCGGGCGGTATTTCTTCCCGGGATCGAAATTCGTTATCAAGGTAGATACAGCGGCTTTGGTTAAAAACGGGGTTGTTACCGATGCGCAGCGTGCCAGGATGACCGACGAGATGCGTTTCGACCTGAGCAGCCGGCGGGGTGTTCCCAAGAACCTCCTGATGATCATGGATCTTGTAAATGAAGTTAACAAAGGCGACTGGCAGCGACCGGTCTATTATGCCATTACAGCTTCGAGAGACAATTACCTCGATCTTGAGAAATACCTCCACCGCGAAGGACTTGGCTACAGGCTTCTCCCGGTAACCGGTAACAACGACGATCTCTTCACCGGCAGTGTGAATACCGATGTCATGTACGACAAGGTCATGAATGTGTTCAGGTGGGGCAATATCGACGACCCATCGGTATACCTCGATGAAAATAACCTGAGGATGCTCACTAATTTCAGGTACACCTTTGCCACCCTGGCCAATGCTCTGGCTTCGGAAGGAAAGAAAGACAGTGCCAATGCTGTCCTTGATAAATGCATGAAGTTGATGCCCAATAGCAGGGTTCCGTATAATGCATCCATGATGCCCATCATTCAGATTTATTATACCATGGACGAACCGGAAAAAGCAAATACCATCATCCGGGAGTTCTCGTCTATGATTGACAGGGAACTGTATTATTATGAAGGACTTATGAATGCCAAGCCGAATACGTTCAGCCTTAGTGAAGGCGACTACCGGTTTGCCACCCGAAACCTTCTTTCGATGTTCTCGCTGGCAAATTCATTCAACCAGCAGGATATGGCACAGGAATTGATGACGAAGCTCCAGGCTCATAACGCCGATTTTCCCGGATTAATGAATATGCAATAAAAACGATGCTGATCGTACGACCCCCATATTTTGTTACGAGCCTCATGCCACGCATGACATGGGGGTTTTACGGTCAGTTGCGTAAAGTTTTCCTTACGTTTGACGACGGTCCTACTCCCGAGGTAACGCCCTGGGTCCTGGACCAGTTGAGGCAGTATAATGCGAAAGCCACGTTCTTCTGCCTGGGCAGGAATGTCGATCATTATCCCGATGTCTACCGCCAGATGCTCGACGAAGGTCATTCAACAGGAAATCATACCTATAGTCATCTCAGGGGTTTCGGGAGTACGAACCGTCAGTATTTTGAAGACATTGAACTGGCCGGACAATTGATTGACTCAGATTTGTTTCGTCCGCCTTATGGTCGTATCTGGCCTTCGCAGGTCAACCAGGTTGCCAAAAACTACCGCCTGATCATGTGGGATGTTCTCAGTATCGATTATAATCCCAGGGTTCCCGGCGAGCAGATCGTGATGAACGTTAATTCGAATGTACGTTCAGGGTCGATTGTCGTCTTCCACGATTCGGCCAAAGCCAGCAAGAACCTGTATTATGCGCTGCCACGGGTTTTGGAATACCTTGCCGGGCAGGGGTATGAGATGGTGTCGATACCGATGAAGAAGTATGTGGCTGACCGGATGTGGCTGAAGGGGGTTTCGGGGAGGAAGACGGGGTGATTGTGATCGGCTGTCG
>DASQZK010000436.1:0-5010 GCA_035638735.1 Bacteroidales bacterium | reverse complement strand
TTCTCCGTTTTTTACGGTACCTCCGGCGCCACAACTGGATTTGAGTTCCCGCCCCAGCTCCTTCAGGTCGTCTTCACTGCCTTTAAAGCCGGTCACCAGGGTAACCTCTTTCCCCTTTCGTTGTTTGCGGTCGAGCATGACTCGTAAATCCTGCCTTGAAGGAGGCAGGGTTTCTTCTGATTCCTCTTCGTCAAAACTGTAATTAAAATCGGGGTTTGTTGAATAAACAATATCCCCCTTTTTCTTTTTATTTTTCTTTGCCATCTGGCTATAAATTTTTACTGATTGTTTTCAAAATAATTTAACATTTTCCGGACCGGATTAGCAAAGAAAATAATTTTTTCTGAACAAACCCTTCTCTATAAAATGCATACTTCATAATTTGGAGTTGATAATATTGAATTATTCCCAACTGAAAGATAAACAGTCGATAACCCGAATAGTTCGTGACAATTTTGACCACGGTATAAATTGTCAGACACCTTCCCGCATATTATTAACCTGATGGTAACCCTGAAAGAAAACATAACATTCAAGCCGGCCATAAAGGTGTCTGACAGTTAATGATGCCTTTTCTAAACAGGAAGAAATAGTATTCATTAATTAACCTGTACATCGAAAATAATGTTTCTTTGCAACATAATTCTCAATTTACTATCAAAAAATCAGGGCCTGGAGGTGTCACACCAAAAACACTGTATATCATACTTATATTCATTGAATAGATATATCAAATGCAGGTAGATTTCTGCCTGAATGAGGCTGGTTTGGATAAAATGTCTATTTTTGTTTCTGTACAAACTAATTAGTGTCTGTCCATAATGTCCGATAACTACGTTGTTTTCGAACATTATGAACCAGACACTTGAACTTTATTGACAAACTCTAATTATTTCCTGTATGCATTTTTTAGATATATTGATTTTCGGGGTTTATATGGTCGTCATGCTTGGCGTGGGCTTTTTCTTTTTACGCAGAAACAAGGATGCAGAAGATTACTACGTGGGTGGGCGTTCAATGGGGAGCCTGCATGTGGGCATGTCTGTTGTGGCAACGGATGTAGGAGGCGGATTTTCAATCGGTCTTGGCGGACTTGGATTCACCATGGGTATCTCCGGTTCCTGGATGTTGTTTACAGGGCTGATAGGGGCCTGGCTGAGTGCTGTTGTGCTTATTCCCCGGGTATTTGAGGTACTGGGGAAGAAAAAACTCTTTACTTTTCCTGAACTGTTTGGCCATTTTTATAGCAAACGTGTCGCCCTGCTTGCCGGCATTATCTCCGCAATCGGTTATATCGGATTTACAGCCTCCCAGTTGCTTGCCGGAGCCAAACTGGCGGCCGCCACATTTATCGACCTGAACCTGGAAACTGCCCTGATCATTATGGGTGCAGTAGCGGTGATTTACACTGTAATGGGAGGTCTTAAGGCTGTTATCTATACAGATACTATTCAATGGATTATCCTGATCGCCGGACTGGTTTTTATCGGCATCCCGTTTAGTTACCATGCCATTGGCGGTATGGAAGCCATCAGAAATACAGTGTCGGCAGATTTCCTGAAATTTAACAATGTATCCTGGCAAACGCTGGTTAACTGGGGAATCACAATTATTCCTATCTGGTTTGTGGGGATGACCCTGTATCAACGTATTTATGCCTCCCGCACCAAAAAACATGCGCAACGGGCATGGTTTATTGCAGGCCTGTTTGAATGGCCGGTTATGGCCATGATGGGCGTTATACTGGGTCTCTTTTCACGTGTTGCTGCTGATTCAGGCATGTTTGGTTATATTGGCATCGGAGGTATCGGAGAAATGGATGCAGAAATGGGCCTGCCTTTGCTACTCAGAAATATTTTACCTGTCGGTCTCATGGGCCTTATGATGTCCGCTTATTTCTCTGCCATCATGTCGACTGCCGACAGTTGTCTTATGGCAGCATCAGGGAACCTGCAAACAGATATCATTGAAAAACTATTTAAAACCTCAATAGAAGACAAAAAACGGCTGCGTACCTCTCAGATTCTTACACTGGTTATCGGGGTACTGGCCATGCTGATCGCCAGCGGAATGGAAAACGTGCTCCAGCTGATGCTCTATTCCTACGCGTTTATGGTTTCCGGTTTGTTTGTCCCGATCCTCGGCGCGTTTTTCTGGAAAAAGGGTACCTCAGCAGCAGCATTCTGGGCCATGCTGGCGGGCGGAACCACCACTTTGTTACTGACACTGTTGAAGGTCCCGCTTCCATTCGGACTGGATGCCAATATTTTCGGTATACTTACTTCAGCCTTCATATTCATTACTGTCAGCCGGCTTCAACCTCAGCAACAGGTGACTCCTGCCGCTGCCACAATTAAATAGTGTCTGTCAATAATGTACGACGACTGCTTTATTGCAAAAATTTTAATTCCTCATGAACATTTGGCGCTTAGGCGGCAACTTTTACCAACAGGTTATTTAAATCATGCATCGGCTATACTTCCCCGCCGGGTTTCAATTGCTAATTGCTAATTACCCATTGCCCATTGCCCATTGCCCATTGCCCATTGAAATAGTATACTGCAGATTAAAATTTTTGCACGCTCCCGTTTAGAACGGGACAGGCTTTGTTCTCAAACATTTTGATCCAGACACCTGACATTATTGACAGACTCTAAATAGAAGGCTGAAAAATCCGGCTGGTTTTGCTTATATTTGCAGCATAGAAGAAATTCTGCATCCTAATTTTATCAGTCAAAAAAAATGAAACGAAAAGTTGATTTTCTGGTGATTGGTTCCGGTCTGGGAGGCTTAAGTTTTGCCCTGAAGGTAGCTGATCACGGCAAAGTATGCCTGGTCACCAAGAGCGATCTTGAAGAGACAAATACCCGCTATGCACAAGGCGGTATTGCAGCAGTAACCCATGAACCCGACACTTACGAAAAGCATGTTCAGGATACCCTGGATGCCGGGGACGGCATCAATGATGAGGAAGTAGTGAGAATGATCGTAGAGGAAGCGCCGCGGCAAATTGAAGAACTGATAAACTGGGGAGCACATTTCGATAAAAAATCCAACGGAGAATACGATCTTGCCCGGGAAGGCGGGCATACAGAATACCGTATCCTTCATCATAAAGACAATACCGGGTTTGAGATTCAGCGGGCGCTGTCCGAAAGAGTAAAACAACATCCCAATATTGAAATCCTGGAAAATCATTTCGCCATTGAGCTGATCACCCAGCACCACACGGGCCGGCTGGTAAAAAGATACCTGAACGACATTGAATGTTACGGTGCGTATGTAATGGATCTTTCCAATAATAAAATTCAGACCATTCTTGCCCGTACCACATTAATGGCTGCAGGAGGTGCCGGCAACCTGTATCTTACCACTACCAATCCGCCCGTTGCTACAGGCGACGGAATAGCCATGGTGTACCGTGCCAAAGGCATTATTGATAACCTGGAATTCGTCCAGTTTCATCCTACTGCACTTTACAATCCCGGAGAACGCCCCTCATTTCTTATTTCAGAAGCACTGCGCGGTTTCGGAGCCATACTAAAAGGCCAGGACGGAAAAGAGTTCATGCAGAAATATGACAGACGCGGTTCCCTCGCCCCCAGGGATATTGTAGCCCGGGCCATTGATAACGAAATGAAATTAAAAGGAGAAGATTTTGTTTATCTCGATGCCACCCATCTTGATAAGCAAGGCCTGCTGGATCATTTCCCGAATATCTATCATAAATGTCTGGAAATCGGGATCGATATTACCAAAGACTTTATCCCGGTTGTTCCGGCAGCCCACTATCTCTGCGGCGGGATCAAAGTTGATAAAAATGCCTGTTCAGTGATTAACAGACTCTATGCTGTTGGGGAAACTACTTCAACCGGTTTGCACGGGGCAAACCGGCTTGCTTCCAATTCGCTGCTTGAAGCGATTGTATATGCCGACCGTGCTGCCCGGCATGCCATCAGCAATTTTGAAAATTATCCTTTCAATGATGCTATTCCTGAATGGAATACAGAAGGTACCTCACATCCGGAAGAAATGGTGTTAATCACCCAGAACCTGAAGGAAATGCAGCAGATCATGAGTAACTATGTAGGAATTGTCCGTTCCGACCTGCGTCTGCAGCGGGCAATGGACCGGCTCGAAATTATTTATAAGGAAACAGAAGACCTGTATAAAAAATCAATTTTGTCACAAAAACTCTGCGAACTGCGAAACCTGATCAATGTCGGATACCTGATCATCAAGATGGCCATGGCCCGGCGAGACAACAAAGGTCTGCACTACAACATTGATCATTCCCAGGATAAAAACAAGATTATCTTATAGAATAACAACAAAAACTAATCAATATAAACTGGTTTATCCGGATTATCAAGATAATCAAACATCATCATCACCTGTCCTTCTGTGTTTCGAGGTGTGGATAACTCCGGCAGTGCATTACGCTCAAAAAAAGCCACATCACTGGTCTCCATCCCTTTGGTGGCTTTCCCGCCAGTAATTCTGCAGAGAATGAAAAGCTTGTATGCCTGGTAAATATCCGGGGGATGCGGATGACTTTGCTTGTCAAAAACCGCCAGTAATTGTTGGGTTTCAACTTCAAATCCGGATTCCTCCCATACCTCCTTGACGGCGATCTGCCGCGGTGAATACCCAACATCAGCCCAGCCTCCCGGTAGCGACCAGCGGTTATCAATCGTTTCACGAACCATCAGGAGATGTCCCTCCTGGTTAAAAACCACGCCGCGCACGTCTATCTTGGGAGTCTGATAGCCTTTTTCACTGGCAAACAGATTGCGGATCTGTTCAATTTCCTCGCCGGAATATTCCTGCATCATTTCAATGCTCAGGTCCCGAAGGTCCTCATACCGGTCAATATCATACTTATTCTCCCCGTAGGTAAGTCCGGCCTGAGCTATAGCCTGAATACGCTTGGCGTAAAAGAGCCATTTATTATTTTTCAAAACAATATCAATTTAAAATGTAATTCAGATTTGTATTTTTAAGCTTTTA
>DASQZK010000435.1:0-2992 GCA_035638735.1 Bacteroidales bacterium | reverse complement strand
GGTTGAAGCGTACTGGCAGCAGCACGATGCCGTATGGCTGGTTAATAACCTGCCGGCCGACCAGGTTAAAGCTGTCAGGTGGTATATCGATTGTGGGGATGATGATTTTCTGTATGAAGGAAACAGCCTGCTCCATATCGCCCTGAGAAAGAAGGAGATTCCCCATGAATACAGGGTTCGCGATGGTCACCACAGCTGGACATACTGGAGAGCCTCACTTCCCGAAGTGCTTGGTTTCGTTTCAGATGCTTTCCACCAGTATTGAGAGCCGGCTTTTTCGTGATGCCATAAGCCGGGAGTGATTAGGCTTTTGATTTAAAATTTTGACATCTAACTGAATTGCAGGTATGATTCTCATAGACCAACCTTATGTGTCCGGTTTCCTGAAAGACACTCTAAAGCGAAACCACTTTCCGGTGGTTGCTACAGGGCAGGCTAAAGCCTTACTCGGGGACGTCGGTTTCCCGTTTATTACGGAGAAGGACGCTGTGAAACGCTTCGATTCTCACGGTAGTCATCCTTTGTATACTAATTCAGAAAACAGTATTGCCTGGATAGAGAGGAACCTGGCTTTTACAGGCTTGCCCGCCAAGATCCGGTTGTTCAAGGATAAGAATGCCTTTCGTGATCTGATCAGGCCGATGTACCCTGATCTTTTTTACCAGAAATTTTCCTATCAGGAATTGATCGTGATGGATCCGGGTTCAATCCCGTTCCCCGTAATCGTGAAACCATCAACCGGTTTTTTCAGCCTGGGAGTTCACCGTATCGATAACCGGGACGCATGGGAAGGTGTCATGGGTAAAATAGAGGCAGAGGCAGCATCGATCAATAACCTGTATCCCGAAGAAGTGCTCGATACCAGGGACTTCATCGTTGAACAATATATTGAAGGTGACGAATATGCCATCGATTGTTATTTCGACAAGGAAGGGAAGCCGGTGGTTCTCAGTATCCTGCACCATCTTTTCTCATCGGAAAATGATGTGAGTGACCGCGTGTATATTACGTCCGTTGAAATTATTGAATCACTCATGACACCCATCGTCGATTTCCTGACTTCGATGGGTCATCTGGCCGGCTTGCAGAATTTCCCCGCACATGTTGAAGTTAGAATTGACCGTAAAGGGAAAGTCGTGCCTATCGAGGTGAACCCGATGCGCTTCGGCGGATGGTGCACAACAGCCGATCTGACCTGGTACGCCTGGGGGTTTAACGCGTACGAGTATTATCAGCTGGGTAGCAAACCTGACTGGGATCTGATTTGCCGTCAGCATCGGGGAACCAGCTACAGTGTTGTTGTTCTGGATAACAGTACAGGTATAAAAGGCGAGAATATCCCGGGGTTTGATTACGATGCTTTGCGTCGGGCTTTCAGCAGGCCGCTTGAGATAAGGCCCGTAGACTATAGAATCTGGCCTTTGTTCGGTTTCGTATTGTGTGAATCAAAAACGGATAATTTAAATGATCTTTATCAAATTCTCCGTTCCGATCTGAAGGAATATCTAAAAGACTAGATATGTGTAATATTTACCCAGTTAGTGCGTAAATATTACACAGTTAAATTAGTGAATGATTCAGGTACAGGGATCATCCCATCTCCGTTTTCCAGGTATACGTCCTGTTGTTCGTAATATGCAAACAATGCGGGAACATGAGGATGGCTAATACGGATACGTGTAGTATAATCCGGGCGGCTTATTCAGACTTATCATTATCCCAGTATCCGTTTGATCTCGACCGGGCATCACCCTTATGCACGGCATTTTCTACCTTAAGAACGCGGTAGTATTTTACAGGGATGCTATTGATGCCGCCATCCCATTCCCTGAGAATGCCATTCCAGGTTCTTGTGGAATCATAGTTCAGGTTTTCAGCATATAGAGGACTACCCTGGGCGACGTCAACAATGACAGCGCCGTAATGCTGGAGGGCTTTTGCCACCACCTTTTCACCGTTGGTAAGGTCAAACCGGCTAAGATCCAGCTTGGGGTCGAGTTGTACGACGGCTCCCTCGGGAATACCACCTTGCGTGTAGCCGTCGGTCCATGCTGCCGGGTAAACAAATTCCTGGAAGGCAGAATAGCGGCAGGCCATGGCCAGTTTATGCCTGATCTCACCGGTGTTAACTTCATTATACATAATAAGGCCTGCAATAACCGGGACACCTGCTGCACGGCCCGGACCATGGAAATGAACGCTCTCGCCGTTAACCACGTCCAGGGCACCGGTATTGAAGACTCCGCTGCCGTAGAGGTCATATTTCATGCCTGTGTTCGATTCCCAGGTTCCGTCCGGCCGTTTTCTCATGCCCCACGAATCCCAGGCCAGGCCCCGCTCCCGGTCGATGAAAGCGATATGGGCATCATTTTGAGGATCGGGCTTGGCATTGTCGGGGATAGGGACGGGAGAGAAGCCGGGACCGTGGCCAAAATGCTCACGTTTACTGTTCCAGTTCTCCTTTTCTTCAGGACTCAGGTAATGAAGTTTAACATCGTACACAGGCGTGGTACTATCCACTTCAAAAACCGGGATAGTCCATTTGGTAGTATTGATGCCGATGTTATTGCCGGTGGGCTCTTTCTCCAGCATAGCGATCCATTTGTCGCTGCGCGGGTCACTTTCGGCGTTGGCTGCAACGGGTTGGTTCCAGAAGCTCTCATCGGAGAAAAAGCGTTGGGGAGCGTTATTTTCAGTAGTATTATCCTTAGTCTTGCTTTGACAGGCCGTGAAAATTAATGTGACGGCCAAAGTTAAAATTGTAAGTTGTCTCATTTGAATTGTTTTGTTCGGGTATAAATTAATACGTTACAAATCCCTTTATCGTATGCGGGGGATGGGGGATCTTTGTTTTATCATCGTCCGGTTTATTTTTAACACGAATGCTATAATTCTTTATAAATAAGATGTACACGAGTTACCAGGATTTTTTCGCTTTGGAATTAAAAATGAGAAAAAATAGTAATCATTTAAAAATATTATTAATGTAAAT
>DASQZK010000434.1:0-3580 GCA_035638735.1 Bacteroidales bacterium | reverse complement strand
TACCAATAAAAACAAAAAACACCTCCGTATCCGGCCCGAAAAGGTCTTTTAGCTGTGCGGCAGCTTTCCCTGTATACGGATCATCGCCATACGCAATGGTATGTCCTTCATTTGCCCCGGCTAGTGCTTCCAGGATAGCAGGGTGAACCCCGGCATTGTTGTCGCTTGCAAATCCTCGTTTATTCATAATTAAAATTGTTCGTCATATTTAGTCCATAACATATCTCCAAGGTCCCAGGCTTTGTCGATGACTTTAGTTCCCCATGCCTTTGTATAGTCTGTCAAAAGTGTGATCACTTCTTTCTTTTTGCCGGAGTTATAAAGATGGAGAGCTTGTGCTTCAATTTCAGGTTGTTTCAAAAACATCTCTTTTTGCCAGGGATCCCAGACCGCGTTCACGTCGTTACGCATATCACCCCAACGTTGCGCGGTGAGTGTCCCCAGGCGGTTGAATGCCCACCAGGCCGATTTATGCGTATAACCATTTACCCTTCCGGGTGTTTTATACGGTTCAGGCAGGTCGGTAACGGTGCAATAGACCGGGACATAGATAGATGATGCAACATTATCCATGGCCAGCCAAACCACACCGCCAATCTCATCGGGCAGCCAGTTGCGACATTGAATAATGGTAGCATACATGGTATACCAGCGAGCGATGGTTCGCTCACCCAGGCGCCCCCAGCCGCCGTTAATACGAAAAACATCATTCATATCATACGGCATGAACGGATTCGCCAGGGGGGAAATAACCGTTTTACCCCCGTCACCTGTAACCGTAATATCCTTTACGAAGTTAAATTCAGTCCCTTCATAATAATCACGGAAGACAGTAACCAGGTCCGCCAGTGTAACAGGTTTGTCGGGTTTTACCGAGAATGGGTAATTCTCGGCGTTGGGATCAAGTTCCAGTGAAGGAGCCAGGAGATTGAACACCCGCCATTCCCTGCGACGCGCGGCCAGCGATGTTCTGCTTTCAGGTGCATAGGCGTAACAAAACCTGAAATGATCAGGATTGCCGTCCCACCAGCCATTTGATAACGCCACGTCGTAAATATTCGAACTGGCCATAAAGAAATCATGATCGGAAGTGTCGACATGCATAATCCGGCTGGCATTGGCATTTACAGATACTTCATCGTCGGGCACCCTCTGAGCTACCCACACCGAGCCCGTTTTCCCTTTACCAGGACCTACTATCTCAAAATGCCACACCTCTTCCTTATCGGCAATGGTAAGACATTCGCCATAATCGTTCCAGCCATATTTCCCTGTCAGTTCACCAGCCATATCAATGGCTTCCCTCGCCGTTTTGCATCGTTCAAGCATCAGCCGGCATAAGCGCTGGCAGTCGATGAGCCCCGAATCGGACTGCAACTCCCCGCGACCGCCAAAGGTAGACTCACCAATGCCAAGCTGGTATTCATTCATACAAGGATACGCTGTATTAATGAACTGGTTGGTCCTCTTCACCTGGGGGATCGTACCTATGGGCACGTGACCATAAGCCGGCATTGCCAGCGTATCGACAGAAACACGCTTGTACATGGCAGTGGCTTCACTGGTCGAATGCTTCCGGGCAGGCACAATATCGAGCCATGATCGTGTCCTGTGACTGTCATCGGTATGCGATGTAATAACAGAACCATCGGCCGTAGCCAGCCTGCCTGCGGTGACGGAAGTACAACCGTCGGGAAATCCAGCCTGCCAGTCGGATTTATCCTGTGTATATGCAGTGCCAAAATAAGCAATGATAGTAGTGAGTGTAAGAGCAAGTTTTAATTTCATCGATTGATGTTTTAAATACGAAGGCTAAAATTAGGAATTTGAAGCGGGATAAAAAAGTACCATTTTAGGCCGACGGGTTGTGTAAAATATATACAGTAGGTGTATAAATTTTACACATTAAAACACTATCATCTTAAAAGGCAAGTATGATGGGCTGCCGGAATGGTTTTAACAGGAAACGGCCTCTACATAACTATTAAACATTTATTTTTGGTTACCAGGCTGGTGCGATGTAAATTTGCTGCAAATATTATGGACATGGATCAGAAGAAGAAACAAGGAAGATATGAGCGGATATACCGGCAGCTGACCGACCTGTTAACAAAAACGCAGAATCCTCTGGCAAGAATGGCAACCATTAACGCCCTGTTACATCATAAGATGGATGGTTTTTTCTGGACAGGATTTTACCTGTTCGATAACGGCTCACTGGTGGTGGGGCCTTACCAGGGTCCTGTAGCATGCCAGGTACTTGCGAAAAATACAGGTGTTTGTTGGGCAGCCATAAACCGGGAGCAAGCCGTAGTTGTACCCGATGTTGAAAGTTTCCCCGGGCATATTGCCTGTGATTCAAGGTCAAAATCAGAAATAGCGCTTCCGCTGTATGATGGAGAAGGCGGAAAAAAAGGGGTTCTCGATGTTGACAGTCAGAATCATGATAACTTCAGTGACGTTGACGCCGCCTGGCTTAAGAAAATTATCGGCCTTGTATACCTGTCAGTTGAAGACACCATCAGTCTTCAGCAATAAGCCGGTGCAGAAATACATGCGCCAGCGTGGTGGTCAGGAACAATCCCGGGGTCATTGGCCTATTTTCCTTTCCGCCATCCGTTAAAGAGGTAAAACCGCCGACGCCGGGCCATACTTTTTTCCGGTGCAATGAGAGGTTGGCTCACGTAGCGGATATCCTCAATGGTATAGAAGGCGTTCGGATTAAATTTCTTTATAAGGGCAATAGATTCGTCGATGTCTTTTCGTTTCACAATCACATAGATCATATTTACGTCATCGTATTTTCCCCTTGCATCAAGTGTAGTGGTACCGAAGCCCCTGTCGTTAAGCGCTTCCGACAGTCCCGAAATTTCCTTCCTGGCAATCACCCTGATGAGGGAAATACCTATGGCCAGTCTTTCTTCGATAAGCATACCTATGAAATTTCCCGTAGCAAAACCTCCGGCATAAGCCACATAACACAACCAGTTATTGAGGTGTTGCATAATGTTGCCTATGGCAACTACCCACACAAAAACTTCGAAAAAGCCAAGTATGGGAGCTACTATACGGTTTCCCCGGGTCAGGAAAATAATTCTGATGGTTCCAATGGATACATCGGTGATTCTCATCACGAAGATCATCAATGGCAGTATCACGAAGGTGAAGAGATCCGTTCCCATTAATTGAGATGAAAACATATCAGCTGATGGTATTTATAAGTTCAATGATTTTATCGAGAGAGTATGGTTTGGTCAGCAGTTCATCGAAACCGGCATCGCTGAAGTCATCGAAAAAGAGACTCGGGTTGTGTGCCGTAAGGGCAACAATGGGTACCAGCTTTTTAGGGGCAGGAAATTTTTGCCTGATGTGTTCACAGGTTTCCAGTCCATTCATGACCGGCATTTCAATATCCATCAGGACAAGGTCAAAATTGTTTTTTTCAAGGAAATCAATAGCTTCCTTCCCATTTTCAGCTTGCTCGGAATTGTGCCCCAGGGTCTTAATCAGTTCGGAAAGCAACAGCCTGTTTGTGAATATATCGTCAACGATGAGGATATTGAGTTTTTTCATGTTTCAG
>DASQZK010000433.1:0-6285 GCA_035638735.1 Bacteroidales bacterium | reverse complement strand
CCCCACACCACTATCCCTGATTTCGACCTCTACGTATTTATCTTTTTTTCTTGCTTCAATACTGATTTTTCCGCCAGAGGACGTGAATTTTACGGCATTACTTACCAGGTTCCTGATCACCGTGTCTATCATCTGCCTGTCGCCATACGCCATGATGTCACCTCCTGTTTTTGCTTCCAGGCCGATCCCTTTATTTGAGGCGGGAATTTTATGCAGGTTAGCGTTTATCTCAATAAGTTTTACGATGTTGAAGGCCACCGGGCTGAACTCTATCCTTCCTCGTTGAGAGTTAGCCCAGCTCAGCAGGTTCTCGAGCAGCGTGTAAATAAAGCGGGCCGATTTATGGATGTTTTTTAAAGCCATCATTTTCTCGTCTTCAGTCAGCTCATGGTAATTCCTGATTACAAGATCACTCAATGAATACAGGTTCGTAAACGGATTCTTCAGGTCGTGGGCCAGGATTGAGAAAAACTTGTCTTTCATGTTGTTGAGGTCTTTCAATTCCTCTTTTTGCTTCTGAAGCATTTCTTCTGCTTTTTTCCGGTCGGTAATTTCCCTGGCGACAATAACGATACCGGTGAGTTCACAAGACAGGTTGCGTCGGGGAGAAATTTTGGCATTGTACCACTGTTTTTTCTCTCCTCTTCCGAACGAATAATCAAATTCCAATACCTCGTCATTTCCTTTGAAGGTAGCAAAAGCTTTCTCAAGGTGGGGAATAACTTCTGCCGGGATACCGGCTTTTTTATAATGTTTACTGATATATAGTTTTGGGTGCCTGAAGTTGATATCTCGTTTACGTGGATTATAGAATTCCTGGAACACCCCTTCATTATCGAGGACAAAAACCAGGTCGTCGAGTGAATTGATCGTCGATTTCAGCTTGATCTCACTTTCAATGGCTTTTTCTTTCTGCCGTTCTATTTCAGCTGTACGTTCATTCACTTTACCCTCCAGGATTTTTTTCTCACGCAAAAGATTTCGTTCGCGAAGATAGACAAGCAGGATTATCAAGAACAGGGTTAAGATGAAATAGGACAGGTATGCGACTTTACTTTGCCACCAGGGCGGGGAGATATGGATTTTCAGGCTTGTTGGTTCATCATTCCATATCCCGTCGTTATTGGTGCCTTTTACCCTGAAGACATAATCGCCGGGAGGTAATTTCGTGAAATGCACATAATGCCGTGTACCGATGTTATTCCACTTTGGAGATATTCCCTGCATCTGGTAGGCATACCTGTTTTTTTGCGGGTTTGTAAACTCCAGGGCGGCAAAGGAAATTGTGAAAGAATAATCTTTATATGTCAGGGATATTACAGGGCTGTATGCATTTAGGTTTTCGTGGTTGGTATTGTTTTCTTTTTCCACCGATGTGATTTTAATTGGGGGGATAAAGCTGTTCCCCTTCAATGAGTCGGGGTATAGCGACACCAGACCGTTCATGCCGCCAAAAAACATTTCTCCGTCGGTATTCCTGAAAACGGCCTTTATATTGAATTCCTGTCCGGCCAGTTCATCAACCACCTGGAAGGCTGCCGGTGATCCCTGAACCGGGGTTGTTACGGCAAGGCCTTTACCTGTCGAGAACCAGAGGTCTCTCTTGTTATCTTCAATAATGTCATAAATGATATTACCGGGCAGCCCGTTACGGACAGAATAATAGGTAAAAAGCGAGTCGGTCTTGTTAAATACGTTCAGTCCCGACGTTGTCCCGATCCAAATATCAGCGTTCTTATCTTCACAAAGTGAAATAGTAAAATTATCACACAAGCCGTTTTTCACGCCGTGACGATAAATGTAATGGGTAATACTGTCCCGTGTTGTATTCAGCCGGTCTAGTCCGTTTGAAGTCGCCATCCAGATTTCTTTGTCACTATCCTCCATAATAGAGTATACCAGGTTACTGCCCAGGGACAGCCCGCTGTCGGCACCGGCTTTTATCGCCGAAATTTCTTTTTTTTCCGGGTTTATGATGAAGACTCCGTTTCCGGTCCCAATCCAGATATTATCGTGTGAATCTTCTATAATGGTGTAAACCCTGATATTATTGAAGACGTTAAATTTTTCCATGCCGAAGTAGGCAGCAATATCGATAAATGTCCTTTCATTCGGGTTATAAATTGCAACTCCGTTTCTGGTTCCCAGCCACATTCTTTTCTTCCGGTCTCTGAACAAAACATGGGCATGATCCTCCGGAATATGGCGCCAATCGTTGAATATGGAGCTGTAATAGGCTAATGCCTGACCCCGTGGGTCAAGGATGACAAGCCCTTTGCCCCAGGTACCTGCCCAGATGTTTCCTCGTTCGTCCTTGTAAACTGAGGCAATGATATTGTCGGGGAGGGCAACAGATTCCGGATTATCGGACCTTTTATAGATCCTGATATCATTATTTTTCAAATCAATTTTGTCTATACCGGCGATGGTCCCTATCCATAGGTTTTGCGAATGGTCTTCCCGCAAGGCATAAACAATATCGTGACTTATCAGGTGACTGACAACGGTGCCACTCCGGTAATGATGGAAGACGGGTGTACTTTTTCCCCGCGGGACATTCATTTTATTCAGGCCGCCACCTTCGGTAGCAATCCATACAGAACCGGTGTGGTCCTGTGTTATTGCCCTGATGAGGTTATGACTCAGTCCGTTTGGCGGGTCCTGGTAAAGGTGATCGATTGTTCCTTCCAGGGGGCTGATGATGTTAAGTCCCTTTTCAGTACCGGCAAGGATTCGTCCGTCACTTTCCTGGTAAAGCGCTGTGATATGGTTATGGGTGATAGAGGCGGGATTGGCCGGGTCATGGAGATTTGCCTCAATACTCCCGGTTGCCGGGTTAATCGTATAAAGTCCGTGATGTGTACCTGCCCAAAGCCTGCCGTCAGTTGCTTTTATAACCGGTACGCCTTTGTCGTAAAGAATACCTGAATAATCAAACGGATACCTGAGGGTAGTGATGTTGCCGGATGTAACATTAATGACTGACAGTTCGGGCGGGATGTTAACATAAATGTTCACCGTGTCGGCACACAGTCCATACACAAAATTATCGGTCACAACGGAGTTTGGCCCCTTATAATTCACGCGCGTGAACAAACCGGTCTTTTTGTCGAATTTATTGAGTCCGCCCTTGGTTGCGATCCATAAATCGCCCCTGTGATCTTCCGTGATATCGAATATCCAGTTATTAGAAAGGGTTGTGGTATCGTAAGGATCGTTCAGATAATTGACAAAGCTGTAACCATCGAATTTATTAAGCCCGTTTTGTGTGCCGAACCACATATAACCTTCACGGTCCTGCCAGATACAAATGATCTCGCTCTGTGAGATGCCGTCACTCACGGCATAGTGTTCAAACACAGGTGACTGGCTGCGCAGGGGGAGAAGGAAGGCAAGTACTGCCAACAGGATAGCTGTTGATCTCCTTAGGTAAAGGCTTATGTCGATTCGAGGGAAACGACCGGTCATAACAGGGACTCGTATCAGGTTCAACGCCTAATAAGTAAACAACAGCAGACCGGGGTTTCTGCCTATGAGAGGGTTATGTTATAGAAGGATTTAAAGGTACGACTTTTATGCATAAATAGGCGAGAAGTGGATAAAGAAATGTTTGGAGCGATCTATCTCATAGATGGTTGCAGGGAATAGGCCGCCACCAAATAATGAGAATTCTTCGGCTTTGTATCAGGAATGTCTACGCTGGCCATAGAATTCACTTGAATCTTTGGTTAAAAAGCCGACCTGGTATTTACATCCCCGGCAGATCTTAAGGCTATCACATCATGCCCGCCATGGCCTGCGCCTGTTACTGGCATTATTGTGAGCGTTGACAGCCAGGTTGACATCGTCTACGATCTGGAAGTCGTACATGCCGACGCAGATAAAATCAGCACCATTATTATAGCAGTACGGGAAAGCCTCTTCGGGGTGTAGTGAGCCGGCCGCCAGTGTTTTGAAGGCAATCCATGGTTGAGGGAGACTTTCCATATAATTAATCGTTTCCTGTGGATCGAAGCAATACATGTTGTCGTGCCAGGTCGGGGCCGTTGCCGACCAGTAATTATGTGAGTGGAGTGTTTTCATCCAGAAGTCATTTTCAAGACCAAGTTCGACGCAGCGTTTGATCGTCTGTATTTTATGAGCGCCAATGCCGATAGGAAGATTATTATCCCTGAGAATATCCATGATTTTAACAATCTTATCCACCTCGCCGTTCTCGATATAGTAATCGGCTGTTTCGCCCTGGATATAGCCGGCATCAGCACCGTCGTCAATGGCCTTTTTCACGATATCGACATATTTGTCGAATGGCATTGGTTTGACACCATCGCTGTAATCGAGTCCTGCGCAATCGGAGATAAACTGGATTTTGCCGTATCCTTCGTTCCAGTATTCTTTCATAAGGGGCATCACCACGGGGTTCGACAGCAGGGTGTTCACACCAGACTGTTCGGCAAGCATCAGCGTACGGAATATGCGGTCTTTCTGGTGATAGTGAAGGACGAGTGATGAAACATAGATCAGGTCGCGGGAATGAACATAGCCGCTAAGGAGGTTTCCGCCAAGAATGATTTTTGAAGCATCGAGGCTTCCCAGTTTACCATAAGGCACCGGGCCTTTTATATTTGCTACTTCTTCGAATTTCTTGCCTTTTAGTGTAGCCAGCGACAACCTGTCACCACCGGCCTGGATCTGTTGTACGAATCGCTGTGTAGGCCCCGAAGCCGCATCGACCAGGTTTTGTTCCTCGAGGCTTTCCATGCGTGTTTTTCGTATGGCCCCGTATACAACCGCGCCCAGGAAGGGAAGTGTTGCCAGATGCTTAAGAGCTTCACGTCGTTGGATCTGCCGGATGTTGCCTTCCGTCTTTTGAGGTTCTGGCTGGCCGGAGTCGAGCTTATGCAGCGGTTTAACTGAAAGTGTCCGGAAAAGACCGTCGAGACCGAGGAACCTACCGGTGGGGAAGAACATCAGGATTGCCAGGGCCAGCATTTCAAGGAGGTCTTTGCTTACCAAAAGGTATGAACCTTCGCGGAAAAATCCGGGATCGGTGAAGAACGGGGGATGCGATATATAATAGAGGAAAAGAAGGAATATGCCTGCAACCTGCGAAAATTTAGTAAAAACGCCCAGGAAAAGGCCGAAACCGATAAGTACCAGTCCGGCAATGTTCAGAACATTGACGGCCTGGATAACGGGCTCACTGGCTCCCATGGCATGAAAGAGCCCGGCAAAAGGACCGGTGGCACTCTGGAGGAAACCTTCGGCCGACCAGGCCGGGTCAAAAAGTTTGACAAGCCCCTCGTACAGGAAATGCCACCCTATGCCGATACGTAATATGGTGAGGACGGTATATAATGCTTTTTGATTTTTCGGGAACATGTCAGTCGTTTTCATTGCAGTTGGTTTTTTCGGTTAAAAGTTTTCCGAACGGCAATTTACTATCATTGATATTAGTTCCCGAATCATATACCCCAAAAAGTGATGAGATATACAGTTATTTAAAATGGATAAAAATTGGAAAGGTTGGCAGAAAGGAGTTTTATGTCCTCACAAGAACACTATTTACATCCTGATAAATACCGTTATACCATCGGGACAATCAGGACAGGGATTTTAGACTTATTGATGATACTTATCGATTTGCTGCCAACGAATGTTTCATAAAGCAGGCTGTGTTCCTGATGCCCGAGAATCACCAGGTCGACATGTAATTTTTGTGATTCGGAAAGTACCATTTCTGCTGTGGCGCCCTGGATAAGAAGTGCTTCGGTCTCAAAGCCGTTCTTTTCCAGGAGGTCGACCAGGTGGCTTAATGTTTTGTGTTCTTCTTTGAGGTCTTCGGCCCGGAAGTCCCGTATGTATTGCGGCCCCACGTCATAGCCCACAAAGTCGGGATCGGGGGCAGCGACATGCAGCAACCAGATTTTAGAGCCGGATTTTCCGGCCAGTTCAGAAGCTTTGTCAATGAGTAGTGAATATTTTTCACCGAAATCGATAGACACCAGTATGTTTTTCATGGGCAGGAGGTTATAGTTCCGGTCAAAGCGGAACGGTTAATTTCCTACTAACAAAAAGCTGGCGGGAATAGTTTAGCCTGTCATGGGCAAAGGCTAGCGTACTCCTTTCCGGAAAGCTTTATAGGCATTGACTATACCGCCTGTGACCGAGAGTTTTCCGAAGCGGACGATAGTCTGGTCGTCTTTGTCTGGCGATGGTGTTTCTTCGGGAAGGTATACTTTCTTATGGCGATATTTACGTGTTGTTCCGAGAATAAGGTCGCGC
>DASQZK010000432.1:0-14789 GCA_035638735.1 Bacteroidales bacterium | reverse complement strand
ATGTTGTTTATTAAAGCGGAAAGATGCAAGTCGGCTTGTCCGCCAAAGGCAATTGATGTAAATCTGTACAAATCACCGGTTGTTCCATAGCTCCTGCTCAGGAAACCGGCATAAGGGGCGACGCCTAAACGATTGTTGAGTGCGAATTCGACATTGGCTGTCAGGGGCAGAGCAAAGCCCGTGCTGCCATATCCGGCGTAACCGTAACCGATAAGACCGAGCGAGAATCCGGCATTAACAGAGACGTCCCCTTTCCCGAAAGCTCCCTGGGCAGATAAACTGTTTGACAGAAAAAATGAAGAAAAGAGAATGACGAAGGTTGTCATGTAGATTTTTCGCATAATGGCTTGTTTTTCATTAGACTCAAATATCATAGATGATTACATGCATGACTCTTTGTTGTTAACAGTAAGATTTGAAGAATGTTTAGATGATATCCGGCAAGTGCGAATGCAGGTGTTTTGTGCTGTCTCTGTTTTATGTGTAAAAATTATACAGTTATTGTATAATTTTTACACATAACAGACATAAATGGTTTTACCATGACGATTAAATGGTTTGCCGGACGAGGCAGATAACTGGTAATTCTGTTTCGTCAGGGCAACGCAGGACAAGGTTGCAATGTGCGGTGAGCCTTCCCTTTCCGGGGTAAAGGGAGGATGTGGTAGTTTCAGGCTGTATATAAGTACCGCTTGATTTTATTCGTGGGTGTTTTCTCGAAAGGTACGGTTTGAAGGATGACGGCTTGTACTCTTGAGAACCGGTTGAGTTTCTGGTTCACAAAAGACTGTATTTCGACAAGGGCTTCGTCCAGGGTGTCGTGGGTTACCCTGACAAGCTTTTCATTCAGTCTGACAATGCTTTCTTCAAGTTCGTGAAGGTTGAGGTTGACCATGGCCACCAGTTTGCCTTGTTTTTGGATTACAAGTGATTCTTCGATACCTTCGATGCTGTTAAATATGGATTCGATCTCTTCGGGATAAATATTTTCACCATTAGTACCCAGAATAACATTCTTAATTCTACCCTTGATATACAGGATACCTTTTTTATCGATGATTCCCAGATCGCCTGTACGGAACCAACCGTCGCTGGTGAACACATTTTTGGTGGCTTCAGGGTTTTTGTAATAGCCTTTCATGACATTTGGTCCTTTGGCCAATATTTCTCCTTCGCCTGTTTCCGGGTCCGGATTGTCGATTTTCAGCTCGACGCCTTTAAGAGCCGGACCTGTTGATTGCCAGCGCGTATTCTGGGGAGAGCAACCGGCCAGCAGTGGGCTGGTCTCGGTGAGCCTGTAACCGATAGCATAAGGGAAGCGTGCTTCTCGAAGGTATTTTTCGATGGTCGGGTCTAATTTTGACCCACCGATCCCAAAGAAACGTACCTGTCCACCAAACGTCTCCATAAGTTTTTTACCGGCGAGCCTGTTCAGGATAATCCTGGTTGGTCTGAATCCGAATAACCTTCTGCTAACTGGATTTCCGGTCAGTTTTGGCAGGACTTGTTTGCGGTATATTTTTTCAATGATTAACGGAACCGACAGAATGGTGGTTGGTTTAACCATTTTCAGTGCGTTGACAAGTACCGTTGGTGTGGGGAGTTTGTCGAGGTAATAAATACTGGCACCTGCGTTGAGTGCAAGGATGAATCCAAGGCTGTTCTCGTAAGTGTGAGACAGGGGTAGGATGGATAAAAACCGGTCGTATTGGTTTACATCCTGAATGGTCAGGGTCTGTATAGCCATCCAGCTCAGGTTCTTATGGCTCAGCATGACGCCTTTTGAAGAGCCGGTTGTGCCCGAGGTATAAATGATGGATGCCAGGTCTTCTTCAGCGATAGCCAGGGATTTTTCCTCGAGAGAGAGATTTTGTGGAGCCGTGTCAGTCAGGTTCAACGATTCGGAGGCTGTTAAGTTTTCCATGATGATATATGGAATTTTCTTCAGCTCCAGTTCGTTTTTGAGCCTTGCATATTGTTTTAGAGAAACAACAACCAATTTGCTTTCCGAGTGATCGATGATTGACATAACCTCGGAAGGATGAAAATCCGGAAGTATGGGGACGGTAATACCGCCTGAAAAAAGTATCGAAAGATAAGCAATGCCCCAATTGGGCATATTTTCGCCAATAACGGCAACCTTATCCTTTTTTTGGATCCCTGCTTGCAGGAGGAGGTCTGACGTATCCCGGATTTTATCGGCGAGTCCGGCATAGGTCATTCCTTCCTTACCCACAAAAGAAAGGGACGTATTCCCTCTGTATTTTTTTACAGCTTCGGTAACAAGGGAACAAACTGTAAGTTTTTGCATCTGCTTTTCTCCTTTCCGCTGATTCAACCTTTAGAAGGTGTTCAGAAGAATTTTCTAAGAGATTTAACATTAATTTAAAGGGGCTGAGATTGTCAGCCCCAAGGAAATAAACGTATCAATATGCTTCCCGATTACCCGAGATAACCTTTAAGAAGCTTGCTTCTTGAAGTGTGTCTAAGCCTTCTGATGGCTTTCTCTTTGATCTGACGAACCCGCTCGCGGGTAAGTCCGAATTTCTCCCCTATTTCTTCAAGGGTCATTTCCTGTGTACCAATTCCAAAGAAAAGTCGCACAATATCTCTTTCTCTTTCGGTGAGGGTTGCGAGAGCCCTGTCGATTTCTTTTGCAAGAGATTCTTTGATAAGCGTTTTATCTGCATTTGGAGAATCGTTGTTTACCAGAACGTCAAGCAGGCTGTTGTCTTCTCCTTCAACAAAAGGCGCGTCAACAGAAACATGTCGTCCCGATACTTTAAGTGTGTCGGACACTTTTTCCTTTGGCAGTTCAAGAGCGTCGGCAAGTTCTTCAGGTGTCGGAGTTCGTTCATTCTCCTGTTCGAACTTGGAAAACGCTTTGTTGATCTTGTTCAGTGATCCTACCTGGTTAAGCGGCAGACGAACAATACGGGACTGTTCGGCCAGTGCCTGAAGTATGGATTGACGGATCCACCATACGGCGTAGGAAATGAACTTAAACCCTCTTGTTTCATCAAATTTCTCGGCTGCTTTTATCAGACCAAGGTTGCCCTCATTGATAAGGTCGGGCAGGCTTAATCCCTGGTTTTGATACTGTTTGGCCACAGAAACCACAAATCGCAAGTTTGCACGGGTGAGTTTTTCCAAAGCCAGGCGGTCTCCTTTTTTAATCCGTTGTGCCAGCTCAACTTCTTCTTCAACTGTGATTAACTCCTCTTTTCCAATCTCCTGCAGATACTTGTCTAACGATGCACTTTCCCTGTTGGTAATTGATTTAGTGATCTTTAATTGTCTCATTATTCCTCCCAAAAAAATTTGCTGCGAATTTAGACTATTTTAATATACAATTCAACTTTATTTGACCAATGTATATCACAAAAAAGACTTGCACCTGCAAGTCTTTTTTGCAAAAAGAGTATTACAATGTGCTCTAACTATCTCATAATCCGAAAGCGTAATAGGCTACCATACCATTGGGATAAATCCCCTCAACATATACTCCACCTTTCACGCCACCGAGTATATCTTTTATGTCATCAACAGTCTTGACGGGTTTGTTATTGATCTGAGTGATAATAAATCCTTCACGCACTCCGGCTTTTAGTAATTTACCGGCTGTAAGCGAGGTGACTTTCACACCATGGTCAATTCCCAACGCCTTCAAGGTCTCATTACTGGCAGGTTCGAAGCTGCCTCCAAGTAGTTTGAGGGTTTCACTTTTCTTTACAATGCTTGTATTGCCTTCCCTGTTACGTAATGTAACATCAAAAAGTTTCTCTTTTCCGTTCCTGGAGATTGTCACCTTGACCTTATCGTTTGGTCTGAAGCGGCTTATCTGCTCTTGTAACTCAGAAACATTATGGGTAGGTACATTGTTCACTGCCAGAATGATGTCTCCTTTCTTAATTCCGGCTTCGCGGGCAGAACCATCATCAGAAACGCTGTTTACATAAACGCCATCAGTACTGCTTAAATTGTTCTGATTGGCAAGATCTTGTGTTACATCCTGAATAGTTACACCGAGGAAAGCCCTCTGGACGACGCCGTATTCCATCAGGTCGCCTATAACTTTCTTGACGATACTGACAGGTATAGCAAATGAGTTACCGGAGTAAGCGCCAGTTCTTGAGGCAATTGCGGTGTTTATGCCTACCAGGTTTCCCTGTGTGTCGACAAGTGCGCCACCACTATTACCGGGGTTCACGGCTGCATCGGTTTGCAGGAATGACTCAATGGCAAACTGACCTCTTAGAATGTTAATATTCCTGGCTTTTGCTGAAATAATACCGGCAGTAACCGTTGAAGTAAGGTTGTATGGGTTACCTACGGCGAGGACCCACTGGCCTAATTTCAGGTTGTCGGAATTGCCATACGTCAGGTATGGGAGGTCTTTGGCATCAATCTTTAACAGTGCCAGGTCGGTGCTCGGATCGGTACCAATAACTGAAGCTGTAAATGAACGACGGTCATTCAATACAACTTCAATATCATCCATCTGATCAACGACGTGATTGTTGGTTACGATATAACCATCATCAGAAATAATTACACCAGAACCAAATGCCATAACAGGCTGTGGTTGCGCATTACCCCTGTCACCGAAAAAGAAATCGTATAATGGATTATCTGAATAGTTATTTTCTCGTGTTCCTTTAACCTTCACATGGACAACAGCATGTACGGCTTTATCGGCAGCGTATGTGAGGTCTGCCGCCCCTTCGTTCGGGCTGGATGAAGCGGGGAGGTTGGTGTAAAGCATACTCTGGTTTCCGGTAGCTTTTACAACTTTTTGGTCAGGTTGAAAAAATTCAGAATACGCCCATACTGCTGCAATGGCAGTTATGACGGCAATGGAGAGTGTTCCAAGAAATCTTTTTGTTTTCATAACAATACTATTTTATTTTCTAACTTTAACAAGAATTTTCAGTTTTGCATTACTCAAATACTATGCCCTGATCATTTCCAAAAGGATAATTTTTAAGCTATCAACGCCTGTAAAATCAAAGTGTTGCGGCGTTTTGTCGAATTAACCTTTTTTAACAGAAACTGACATGACTATATTGTTTGAAAAATACCATGGTGCCGGTAATGATTTCATCATGATTGATGGCCGCGATACCCCTGAATCATTTTTTACAACAGATATAATAAAGTATTTGTGCGACAGGCATTTCGGTGTCGGCGCCGACGGACTGATTTTATTACTCGAAGATCCGTCAGCCGATTTCAGAATGAAATATTTCAATTCGGATGGACGTGAAGGTACCATGTGCGGTAACGGCGGCCGCTGTATCGTGGCTTTTGCTTCTTCAAAAGGACTGATAAACAGCGAAACGACTTTCGCCGGTATTGACGGCCTCCACCAGGCGGTTATCAAAGACAATGGCTTGGTCAGCCTGCATATATCCGATGTTGACGGTGTTCAAAAATTAAGCGACGGCTATCTCCTCAATACAGGTTCAAAACATTTTGTAACCTTCCGCGATGACATCGGGAATATCGATGTTTTTCGTGAGGGCCGTGCACTGCGATACGAATCACGGTTCAGCAGCGACGGGGCTAACATTAACTTTATCAGGATGGAAGGGAAGCAGGAAATTACCATCAGGACCTATGAAAGGGGCGTTGAAGATGAAACGATGGCCTGTGGTACAGGCTCTGTGGCTTCTGCCATAACTGCATACATTCATACCGGAACTGACAGATCTTCATTTACCTTGCATGCACCAGGCGGACAACTTTCGGTAAGTTTCAATCCCGTGGGAGACGGCGCATTTACCGATATTTGGCTGGAGGGCCCGGTAAAATATGTATTCAGCGGGGAGATTGATATTTAAGACAGTACATATACGTGAATAATGGTCTGTATTGTGGAGTTTATTTCCCTTAATGATGACATGAAACAGGAAAAACGTGGTATTTATTGCCATTATTCTTTATACCGGGCATTTTACCTGTAGGTATACGTGCGTACCGCTTCATATTTTTTAACCCCATCGTCAATTGTTTTACTCACCCAGTTACCCATGACGTCATACGCATAGGTGAAATTGACATTTCGCGTTACATTCCCCGAGTCGTCCTTGATTTTTTTATTACTGACGAAACCTTCATCATTATAGGTGTAAGCGATGGAAGAAACCATGCTGTCGCTGCTGTTATAGAATTCTGTACCAGTGACATGATTGTTGTCATCCCAGCTCATAATGACTTTCTTTCTAAGACTGTCGGCCGCTGTGTAGAAATCGTGTTCGATGACTTCGCCTTTTGCATTGTACCTGAAGGTTTCTCTTCCCAGGGGAGCATTGGTGCTGGCAAGAAATGCCTTCTTTTCACTGAGGTTTCCATTGGCATCATAGGTGAATGTGTCGTACATATTCGTACTGTCATGACTGATCCAGTCGGCACGTATATATTTACCCTCCACGTTTTTTATAAGCCAGGATTTGTCGAGAGGGCCTTCACCAGAGGGATACACTACTTTTATGACCATTCCGGTAGTGTCGAAATACACCGTGAAATCGGGTGACATCCCCATCTCGCTGATTTCCTCAGGTTCCAGTATACGACCTTCTTCCGGGTGATTCGCTTTCATCACTTCGGTGCTTAGCTTTTCGTCAATCATGATAACACGGCCGCTAAGAATTTCTGGGTGATATTCATAAGGGGTGAAAAGGCCAAGTGTGACATGTGTGTCGAGCTTGTTTTTTGTGTTGCAGCCTGTCAATGCAATGGTTAACGCTGCCAGGAATGCGATTGATAAAGTTTTCATGGTCTTATCTTCTTAAGTTTTTCGGAAAAATCCGTGTACCTGACTACCGGGAAGGAATTTCGAATACCCGGTCTTGTTCGATGAAACAATGTTGCCCGTCTAATGGTTTGATGCGGAGACCAGAGGGTACCCTGGAGAAGAAAGTTGGTAATAGCATTCGATAGCGTTGTCTGGTTCGCCTGTATTTGCAGGGAGCGGGCATTGGCAGCCCAGGATGACGGCAGGTGCACTAGCGGGGCTGGACGTGCACCAAAAATTAAATTTTTTCTATGGGGCAGACCTTTGACCGGCGGGAAACAAAAAATTATAACAGTTTGTTATAACCTGATGAATCAAAATTAAAATTCCGGGATCTAAATCCTGGCATTTTGTACGAACCAAAATATTAATCCCAGGAGGAAAAAAATATGGAGATTACTAAAGTTGTCATAGCAGACGGGTGCACAGCCTGTGGACTTTGCGAGGAAATATGCCCGGAAGTCTTTGAGCTCGAGGATGAGGCCGTTGTAAAAGAAGGGGCCGATTTCAGTAAATACGGTGATGAAATAAGGGAGGCGGCCGAGAGTTGTCCTGTTGAAGTCATCACTTACGAGGAGCAATGATCCCGTATCCGGGTGCCGGCAGAATTAAACAGTAAGGCTAAGCATTCGGGGCTGCATGTTACCAACAGGTCAGCTGAGTTCATATAGCCTGCCTACACGTCGTTCAATAAGAAATACCTTGTTGAATCCTGCACCGGACATGTCCATGAGATTCATGATTTCCGGCATCCCGTCGTGATGAAGTGCGGTATCCATGATTAATAACAGCCAGTAATAGCGCAGGTGTTTCTTCTGATATATCCGCAGTTTTTCTTTCTTATGCGTAATTGTTTTTTCAATTCTTTCAGCCTCCAGGCCTGGCAGGGTATATGCCCCGGCATCAATCCAATCGGCCTCGGTAATTTCCGGAAAACGGAAAATGGTGACCGATTCGAGGAACTCATCGAGTTCGCTGATTGTGAAATGTATATGATATGACTCACCGGTTTTCCTGCCTTCGACCCTGCTCAATACAGCATTGGAAATAATTCCGGCGACATGAATAATACGCTCTTTTTTTGGGACCCTCCCGGGCCTGAAATACAAGGCGACATTCAACTTACGATCGCTGCAATCTTCAAAGCTTTCCCTGGCAAGTGATACGATTAGTTTTTTGACCCTGTTTTCAGCCGAATCAGAGGACAGCCTTTCTGCGTGGTTTTCATCCATCACATGCGTAATCTCAATGCCAAGGGAATTACGGGGACCGTCTTTTATGATGAAATCGGGCGATTCGGTTCTGATCAGCTTTCCGGGTGGAAAATCTTCGTATAGATACCGGAACAGCTCAATATTATTCAGTTCATCGGAGTATTTTTCCATGATCTGTTCTTCCCTTGTATTACCCATTGGGGTAGTTGATCGAAATTCATAATCGCAAGATACTACGAAATACATGAAAAAGGGCTCGTCAGGGTTAGAAATGTGAGATGGAAAATACAAGGCTGCCTGATGCGAAGTGAGCGTTGTCTTGATGTCAGTATTGGCCGGTCTACCATCGGACTTCTGTAATTTGGACAATAAGATGACCAGGATCTGTCAAGGAAGTGTTCATCAGCAATGTTTTGCTTTCATAATGGGACCTCCCTTCGACTTATAACCCGCCCTTCATCCGCCACAGGCGGATGAAGGGCGGGTCATTGCTTTAGACAGGGAAAGCCATTCTGGCTCCGCTTAACGGCCTGACCATGTTAGCCCGTGTTCAATTAAGGGGCTCCCTGTCGTACCTCAGCTCTGGGTGAAGTGGAAGGGCGACTTCGATTTGCAGGATGTTTTTCTGCCAGGATGACTTTTTAAGACGGCATCATGCAAGTATGATTGGCTATGGTTGATTAAGCCGTCGTATGTTTATGTTCCCGGGTGCTAATACCGAAAGGCAAATAAAGCGGGCAAATACTGAAAATGCTGGTCACAACCAGTATGCCTGCCAGAATGAGAAGGATGATACCCAGGGTCCCGGTTAAAACATGGGTGAAATAGAGAATAACAATAGCTGCGGCCAAAAGTACCCGGATAACTTTGTCGGTTGTTCCTACATTTTTTTTCATGACGTTACTTTTTTTAGGTTGTCAGAAATTTTAGTATTAATGATTAAAACAAAGTTACAATAAGAAAGATTACAAAGCGGTGACCTGGGTCACAATATGTTATAAAATATCTATGCCAGAGGGTGTTTGTCTGACCAAATTCTGACTTTCCAGTTTTTTCAGTATACGTGTGATGACTTCCCTGGCGGTACCAAGGCTTTCGGCAATCTGCTTATGGGTAAGGTGAATGGTACTTTCGCCGGTAATTTCTTTGCGGCGGTTGAGAAAATCGATGACTCTTTCGTCGAGGGAATCGAACAACAGGTGATTGATGGTTTCGATAAGGTCTGAGTACCTTATATTAAACTGATTATAAAACAATGCGTTAAGTTCAGGGAAGCACTTTATCCAATCCCTGATCCTGTTGGCGGGTAAGAGTAGCGTATTGGTATCCGCTTCGGCAACGGCATTGACCCTGCCGGGTTCATCTTTCAGGACTGCCGAAAAAGACATGATGCAACTCTCGGATGGTTGAATATAATACAGCAGCAGTTCCTTTTCCGAATTACTCGTAAAAACCCTTATCCGGCCTTTAAGAACAATAGGGACCACTTTTACGTATTTGCCTGCCGAGAGAATGATGTCTCCTTTTTTAAAGTCCATAATCGTCCCGTGAAGAATCAGTTCCTCGCGCAGTTCCTCGCCGGGGAAGGTTAGGTTTTGTAACGGGTTTTCCATGCTGATTTCCTGTGGTTGTTTTTACTAAGGGACATTCAGTCCTGTCCGGGACAAGCGAAGCCCGGCCGGATGTGTCCGGAAGGTGAAAAATAATGTGCGGTTACCAGGAAATGACAAAGTGTCTCATCCGTAATTTTTCCTCATCCTTAGCTGGCACGAACGGATCTCTTTCTCGAGCAGCTGCAGGTTTCGCCTGTAAACATCGGTCGGTTTTCCCATTGCTTCCATCTCCCTGATCATGTTATTGGTCATGGTGATCTTCTTGCGCGACTCGTAGATCCTGACAAGTAAATTCTTGAAACTGTGTTGATTTTTCGTCATAGTGGGCGTGTTTAATGGTTATATAAAGTTACAATCGGGTTATTACATTTTTGGTACAACAAACTTGTCTTTATTAACACCGGGGACATAGTTATGAGCATCGTGGTTCTAATTCAATCTCACTTGTATAATAAGGGGATATGATCTACGCGAAGTCTGGTTCATTAATGAAGTCCTGAATATGCAAAAACAACTTTTCGGGTTGTTATCACATTTCCGGAACATCGGAATGAAAGCCAGGTTTATATCCTGGAGTATCACTTCTGTCCGGTAACCGACCCCTTATGGTATAATAACGAAATCAGGGGTTTTTAGTTGACGGAAAAAGCCAATAAAATTCTATGTTGTGGAGAATAATTCTCTAATTCTGACTGCCCTGAAAAGTTTATCTGACGATTGCAGGATTTTGCGTTTAAGATTTTGGGGATAATCAGGGTGGTTGTTAAGGAACAACCGGACCTGCCTGGCGTCAGCCTCCGAATTGTGACCCGAGAGCCAGGCGTCGAGCCAGTTGCCGGGAAAGAAAATGTCGCCTGTTTGTTGAATTTCCTGCAGCATATCCAGTGCCTGGTAAAGATTTTTAGTCATACCAGACTGTCGGAGGGGATGATTAAGGTAATAAATGGCTGTCAGTACCCATGCTTCATGCTCCCGGTTAGACGGATCTTTCAGTTTCCCGACAAAGGATTGACGCACGTCCCGGTCAGGGTTAAGAGCAGGAACAACATAGTTAAACGCCGCGAGCCTGTCGGGATTTTTTATCCGTTTCCTTTCTCTGTCGATGATGTCATTGTAACTGTCCGAATCTTTAAGGGCCAGTTCATAGCCAAGGTTAATGCGTTCCTGTTCGGAGAGGTCAAGTCCTTCATCCCCGCCTTCATTCCAGATTTGGTGCAGGCGTTGAAGGTTGGCTTTGCTTGTCGACATATTGGCAAGAGCCCTGAAGAGATCCTTTTTGACGCTGCCGTTTCGTTTCTTGTATTCGAACCATAATTTCGACGTCAGCACGGGTTCTTCAGCCTGCCTTGCCTCTGTGGGAAGGAACTTCCAGTAAATTTCGCGGGCATAACCCAGGAGTTGGTTAATCAGCAGGGGCTCTTCTTCATAGCTGAGGTCTGAAATGATATGGTTAATGACCGTTTCGGGCTTAATGCCGGCATTGAGAAGATTTTCGTAGATGATAATCCATTGCGATGCCCTGGTAAGGGCCGGCATGGTGCTGTTCTCACTGTAAATACTGTTCATCAGGCGAAGCAATGACGAGTCATTCTCCATGATAATACTGCCGTAGGTGAATCCATCAGCGTTTAATACCGGATGGTCACCTTTATTAAGCCTGAAGAAGAGGCTGTCGCAGATGAAATGAAGGGAGAGATTTCGATTGTTATCATAAACGTTCATGATATCGGGCCACACCCTTTCCGATCCTGCCGGGTCGTTTTGCTCTATCCGGATTATAGTGGGGTCATCGATCACGTTATATTCCGGCATACCGGCCTCTTCGACCCATACATGGCTCCACTGCTCCAGGTCGGTTGATGTGCTCTTGTCGAGGATGGTTATCAGGTCTTTCCAGCCGGCATTGCCGTATGAATATCTCTGCAGGTAGCTCTGCAGCGCCGATTGCATGGCTTTGTCCCCGGTAAGCTTTTCAAGTTTACGCATGACAATTGGTGCCTTATGATAAATAACAGGTCCGTATACCGTACCGGCATCCTCAAGGTTATCGAGGTCCTGTTCAATGGGGTTGGCCCCGGCTGTGCGGTCGATGGCATAAGCCTGGCGATAGTGGGCCATGAGGAACTTGAGCCTGAAATCTACCCCGGGGAACCAGGGGTAAGTGATTTTCTCGGCCATGAAGTTAGCGAAGACTTCCTTGAGCCATACTTCATTGAACCATTTCATGGTTACCAGGTCGCCGAACCACATATGTGATGTCTCGTGGGCTATCAGGTTGGCCCGGTCCAGTTCTTCTTCCTGGGTGGCCGAAGCCGGCAGCATGAGCCTGGATGAGCGGTAAAGAGTTGCCCCGGTATGCTCCATCCCCCCGTATTGGAATGAAGGAATAGCTACCATGTCATACTTGGCGAACGGGTAGGGGAGTCCCGTGTAATTCTCCAACCATTCGAGAGAAGCAAAGACCTGTTGGAATATAACCGGGATATTCTTCTCTACCAGGGTTGTGTCGGTTTCGCGGTGAAAGAGCCTGATGGTCCGTCCCTTTTCCGTTTTTGAAACGACTTGAAATCTGCCGGCAGCAAAGGCAAACAGGTAAGATGGTAAGGGCTCACTTGGTGCAAATGTCATCTTTTTGAAGCCATTTTTCACCGTACTTTTCGTCACCGGACCATTTGCACAGGCCACCCAATCTGGAGGGATGCTGAGTGAAAGTCTGAATACAGCTTTCAGGTCTGGCTGATCGAAACAGGGGAAGGCCGTTCGTGCCCGGTCGGGGACAAACAGGGTATACATGTAATCAGCGTTCCGGTTGAGGGACATGTCACCAGCCAGGAAGTCGATGTTCACCTCGTTTGGCCCTTTACTAAAGTATTTTCCCGGCAGGACAATGTGCTCGCTGGCAAATTGCCATTTTACAGGTTTACCGGCCATAGTCACCTGCCTGATATCTTCAGGGCTGCCTTTAAAATCGAAGACCACCTGTTGAGGTACCTGTCGCAATGAAATGGAGATGAGGTTTTCTCCTTTTATACGTTCTTCAACAGAGGCGGGAATTGTGAAATTCAACGAATATTCAACATCACCGGTTACGGCCTTTCGTTCCCTGGCCAGTTCCTTGCTGACACCTTTTTGCGGCATGCTGCCCCCTGTTTCGTGAATACAGGATTCATTGATGATGGTAATGGCTGCCAACAGAAGTAGCAGGCTCAGATGTTTTACTATGTTTAAGTTGTTCATATTCAATAAGTTATTGAGATGCTGGCAATTTTCCGCCGTCAGCTATCGGCTATCAGCTATCGGCTATAGGCTGTCAGCTCTTAACTCTTACAAACAACGCCCAGAGTTTACAGGGATTTGAAACTCTGTAAAGACCTCCCACAAGCCCGCCCACTCGCAAAGCGGAGGTATACTATTCTAACAAGCTTATTTTTTACCGACCGATTACCGATCACCGATTACCTCCCCACGCTCACACTTTCAAGAAGATCTTCTTCCGGTAGAGGAAATACAGGAACAGCCAGCTTACTAAGAAATATGCCAGGGCTGACCAGAAGGGCTGGTTCGCTTCCGGGGCAAAGCGAATGAGTCCTCCGAAGAAATACTGTGCCGTGGCTGTGAAGCTGATCATCCCGGCCTGGGCCAGGTAGATAGTGATCGGGTTAAGGCCGATGACCACGAAAGGGAAGGCCCACCATTTGATATGCCAGATGTCCATGACCAGATAGAAAAAGGATAGGAACAACAGGCTGAAACCGGCAGTAGTCATGACAAAGGAGCTTGTCCACAGGTTTTTATTAATGGGCAGGACCAGGTTCCATAGCAGTGAGAGCAGGATAAAAACAACACCGGCACCGGCCATGATCCCGAGTTTTTTGTTAGGTGATAAGGTCACGTTTTTAATTTTCAACAGGTGTCCGGTCAGCATACCAAGCAAAGCTGTCGAGATTGCCGGGATGGTGGAAAGGATACCTTCGGGGTCGTGAACACCGAGGTAGAGTTTACCGGGAAGCAGCATTCTGTCGACATATCCGACGATGCTGCCATCGACTGTCAGTACGCCGGCGCCATATCCGGGCACCGGGATGAGCATGAGTATTGCCCAATAAGCCAGCAGGATGGCGGCACACCATATTGCCTGCCAGCGGATATTGGCGTTCATCACGATAAGGGCGGCAAACATCCAGGCGAGACCGATCCGTCCCAGCACGCTTGCATACCGGAGGTTGTCGAAATCGAAACGAAAAAGCCCGTTATATACAATACCCAGGAATACAAGGACCAGGCCACGGGTGATGATATGCTTATAAATTTGCCCGCTTGATTGTCCGTTGGCCCGGCGCTTGCGGAGTGAAAAAGGGAAAGTGACCCCGGCAATGAACAGGAACAGAGGAAAGATCATATCGAAAAAGTGAAAACCATTCCATTCAACGTGTTCGGTCTGGACATTCAACCATTCAATAAAACCGGAATGACCGGTTTTGGCCAGGGCGCTGACCATAAGGGCGCCACCGGCGATCCAGAACATATCGAAGCCCCTGAGCGCATCCAGTGAGGCCAGGCGGTCAGTAGTTTTTGTCTTCATAAGTAGTAGATTTTAGAAGGAAAACTTAATTTAGTGTTTTTGTATGAAGGCCGGCTTGTGCTTTGGCCAGCCTGTTGAAGTGTTAAATATAGATTTATTTCCTGAAAAACTAAACCATATTGCCATGAGAAAAAAATCAGGTTTACTTGTCATGCTGGCTATGATTTGGGTTTTTGCCGCAGGGCAGGAGCCTGTAAAACTTCATCCCGACAACCCGCATTATTTCCTTTGGAGAGGTACGCCGACTGTGCTGGTGACCTCCGGCGAGCATTATGGTGCGGTTATTAACCTCGATTTCAACTACCGCTTATACCTTGAGACGCTTCATAAACTGGGGCTCAACCACACCCGCATTTTCCTGGGCGATTACCTGGAGCCGGAACATGCTTTTTGCATTGAAAAAAATACCTTATCTCCGGCCCCCGGGCGGTTTATAGCTCCGTGGAAACGCAGCAGTGAACCAGGCTTTTCACTGGGCGGGAACAAATTCGACCTCGACAAGTGGGATCCTGCTTATTTCGAGCGATTAAAAGACTTTATGGTTTATGCTGATAAGATGGGTGTGGTGGTTGAGGCCGACCTTT
>DASQZK010000431.1:0-3036 GCA_035638735.1 Bacteroidales bacterium | reverse complement strand
ACAATTTTCACGGAAGGTACGAATACATCCCGCTTCAGTCGATGGAAAAAGCCGTAAAAGTTATCCTGAAAATCGTGGAGCTTAATGCAAAAGGTTAAAATCCGGAAAAGAAACGGATATTGGAGATGTATTCGTTAATCCTGCTTCACCAAGGCCACACAGGACACGTTGAGCGATAGCTGCAATGTACGGAGGGATGTTCGGTAAGTAATGACAGACACCTATGGAATGAAGGACACAGAATCTTTACGCCATGACTTGACTTTCGCAAAGATCTTTTAATTCTTCCGATCGACCCGATATTTCGTATTTAACTACCACCGTAGTAAAGGGCCAATTTTAAAAAATCAATGAAAGACAGGACGTATTATTGGGAGGCCGGCTTTTTGTTAACCGGCGTATTGCCCATTACAAAGATCATGGTTCCGCCTTCCATGATATCGGAGTGGCTGATGAAATACTTGTTCCAGGGTTTCCCGTTCAGGCGCATCTCCTGAATGTACTTATTCTGTTCGGAAGCATTCTGTACCCTGATGGTAAACGTCTTGCCGTTCGACAGTGCGATCCGTGCTTCGGGAAAAAGAGGACTGCCAATGGCATACTGATCGCTGCCCGGGCATACCGGGTAAAAGCCCATGGCCGAAAAAATATACCAGGCCGACATCTGGCCACAATCATCATTCCCATCAAGGCCGGACGGTTTGTTCTTGTATTGCGACAAGGTATACTGACGTACTTTCTCCTGTGTTTTCGAGGGATAACCGGCATAATCGTATAGATACGGATAGTGGTGCCCGGGTTCGTTCTGGTGAACATAATGTCCATTATCAAAATTTTGGTCGAGCCTGGATACGAATTTTTCGGGACCGCCCATTAAATCGATGAGACCCGGAATATCCTGCATGGCGCAGAAAAGATAGGTCCACGGGCTGCCTTCCGTATAGGCCTGTTTGAATTCAGGACCCCACAGGCCGCCTTCATTGTCAGTATGCCCAAGCCAGGAGCCATCAGCCAGTTTAGGCTCCATGAAACCGGTTTGGGAACGGTACAAGTGTTCATAGTTTTTACTCCGCTTCATGAGTACCTTGAAATCTTCAGGTTGTTTCATCTCGTTGGCTACGGCAGCTGCACAATAATCGTCGTATGCAAATTCAAGGGTGCGCGATACACTCTCATTGGTCATATCACAGGGTACAAATCCTTTGTCTTTATACCAGGTAAGTCCTCCCCTGGCCTCATACCCGTGCCATAATGCCCTGTCATACCAGGGATTCCCGGCCTTCCCGGGCAACCAACCTGGATATTGGCCGGTCCATGGACTCGGAACATAGTTGATGTTACCGGTATCCCCCGGAGGTGGCACAAAAGCATCCTTACGGACAGCCTCCCAGGCCAGTTTCCTGTCAAATCCCTTCACGCCCTTAACCATCGCATCGGCAATCACTGCATCGGCATGTGTGCCTATCATGATATTGGAATAGGCCGGATTCGGCCATTTGGGCATCCAGCCGCCTTCCTTATACATGTTCAGCAGAGACGTGATCATGTCAGGAACACGATCAGGTGCAATAAACAAAAGTAATGGATGTTCTGCCCTGAAGGTATCCCACAATGAGTAATCATTATATGCCGTTCCCTTGTGAACTGAATCATCGAAAGCACTGTAGTACCGGCCGTATTCCGAAAACTCCCTCGGGTAGAGCATCGCATGATACATAGCCGTGTAAAAGACAGCTTTCTGATCTTTAGTGCCCTCAATAACAATGTGTTCCAACGCTTTCTGCCACTCATCGTGCGTATCGGTGATGACCTGTTGCATATCCCAGCCGGGGATTTCATGATCGAGATTCTCACGGGCCTGCTCAATGCTGATAAAAGATGTGCCGACTTTTACCCTAATCTTTTCAAGTTCGTTGACATCAAATCCCGCATAACCGCCCACCCGTTGTCCGCTCATCTCAGGGACCGATCGTAGTAGTGAACTGTCCTGCCAGACCCCGTAACTATCAAAAGGTTTTTCAAACCTTATAACGAAATATCCCTTAAAGTCGGGGAGTTCCGGACCCAGCATGAAACTCTGACGCTCGGGGTTATATCCATAGATCTCCTGCCGTGGTGGATCCACCTTAACAAATCCCCTGATGCCTGACCTTATACTATCGATGGTGTGTACATACGCTTTATCAAACATGCTTCGTCTGACATAAGGGAAGGATCCTGCCCTCGATGCTTCTACCACGATGTTCATGGTATCGTCGCCCGAGACATTGAATTCAAATATGCCACAGCGCGATGAGGCCGACATCTTTGCCGTAACGCTATAACTGCTGTCGGCCGGAAACATCTTCACCTGGTACATGTCGGGTGCCGAAATTTCATCGCGATGACTGAATGTGAGAGCTCTGTCGGCTGCATTCAGCCGAACACGGCCAACAGATGGCCATAGCGTCACAAACCCGTAATCACCCATCCACACCGCCGGCTGATGACTGGCTATAAAACCAATATTTTTGCTTCGCTCATAGTGATACGGCGTCAGACCAATGTCATTCTCATCGGTTGCGGGCATGAAATTGGTCATGGCAAAGGGTGTATTGACCGCCGGAAAGGTCCCGGCATTCCCTTTAAAAGGTGTTCCGATGAGAGGATTTACATATTGAACAAGGTCTTCAGTGACTTCCTGCCCCTGCCGGTTACACGAAAAAAGTATAACCGCAACAACCATGAATGCCATGTGTATACAGGCATGTCTTTTTATCGGGAAACTCATTTTTTGATGCTTTTTTGACATTTATATGACCATAAAGTCTTTTTATAAGTTAAAAAACCATAAGTTATTCAGTTTGCCAGCTCAAAAACCAGGTTTGTATATGAACACAATCTCCAAAGATATATTACAGAACAGGTTTTTCATCACTAATTACGGGAATAAAATTCAGAAAAAAATGCAGGGAATTACTAAATTGGCAGCTTCAAACAAATTTTAACTAAAATTAACCACCCGTGAAAAAAACATTCATTCTCCTTTTTGGTCTG
>DASQZK010000430.1:0-7027 GCA_035638735.1 Bacteroidales bacterium | reverse complement strand
GGGCTTATAGTCTATCATCCATTTGCCATTATCGAGGGCTTCGGCATTGTTGTAATTTCCCGCCCACAAGACGATCATTACGGCACTGCCAATCATCAGACTTATAAGAGCAACCCACCGGGGAGCGTTTTTACCTGCCTTCCCGGCAATCCAGGCAACTAAACCTGAGAAAATCAAGAATATTATGAACCAGAATAGTATCATAAGAATACGGTTATAGTAAATCCAATTATTACACCAATCACAATAAAGGCCAGGTACCATCTCAGTTTACCGTTCTGGCTAAGGATAAACCCTTCATGCAGCAGCATCATGAGCCTGGCTATACCTGTATATATGCTGTCGATAAAATCTTTACGGTTTATTTTTGCTATGGCCACTACCGGGTAAACGAATACATAATTATACAGGTCGTCGAATCGCCAGCCTTTAAACCATAAGGTGTAAATGAAGTGACCGAAGGGTTTCTGTTTCCAGGCATAGACCATTTGAGGTCTTTTGATGTAGAGCAGATAGGCAATGTAAACACCGGCCAGGGCTGTTAATCCGGATACGACTTTAAGAATGATATCCGTACCATGTGAAGCGTCACCGTGGAATGCCGGAAGACTGTTCTGCAGGAACGCGGTAATGCTGTGATGGGCAGGCAGGTTAATATAACCACCAATTATAGACAGTATGGCAAGGGTGACCAGCGGGATGAACATCAGTGACGAGCGTTTTCCTTCGGGTTCCATTTTTGCTTCACCAAAAAAGGTGATAAACACCATCCGGAAGGTATACAGAGCTGTAAGTCCTGCACCGGTAAGTCCTGCCAACCACAATAGCACACCTCCGTTTCCGCTTGCGAAAGTCTCACTTAGGATCAGGTCTTTACTGAAAAAGCCGGCTGTTATCAGTGGCAGGGCCGAGAGGGAACCGGCACCCGCCAGGAATGTATAAAACACCAGGGGCATTTTTTTCCGGAGTCCTCCCATCTTAAACATATTATGTTCATGATGAAGATTGGTGATGATGACACCTGCGGCAAGGAAGAGAAGGGCTTTAAAGAAGGCGTGGATAAAGAAATGAAATACGGCAGCCGACCAGGCCCCGACCCCGAGTGCCAGGAACATATACCCGATCTGGGATATGGTTGAATACGCCAGTACGCGCTTAATATCTTTTTGGACAATGGCGCTGAATCCTGCCAGGAGAAGGGTTACGGCACCAATAATGGCCACCAGGGTCATAACAGCCGGTGCCAGGGTGAAGATCGCATTCGTACGGGCAATAAGGTAAACACCGGCGGTGACCATGGTAGCGGCGTGGATGAGGGCGCTCACCGGCGAGGGGCCGGCCATGGCATCGGGCAGCCACGTTTGTAGCGGAAGTTGTGCTGACTTGCCCACGGCTCCACCCAGGAGGAGCAATGCAGCAATACGTGCTTCCTGCGAACCGGAAGACCACACGTGGGGAGCCGACTGAAGAATTTCATGAATATTGAGTGTGCCGAATGCCCTGAAAAGGAAAAACAGGCCGATAGCCATGGCGGTATCCCCGATGCGGGTAACGATGAAAGCCTTTCTTGCCGCATGACCGTTGGCGGGATCCTTGTACCAGAAGCCGATAAGCAGATAGGAACAAAGCCCTACCCCTTCCCAGCCAAGATATAGCAGCAGCAGGTTGTCGGCCATAACCAGAAGAAGCATGGAGGCTGTAAACAGGTTCATCCAGGCAAAAAACCGTATAACACCTTCGTCATCTTTCATGAAATAGGATGAATAAAGGTGAATGAGGAAGCTGACAAAACTGATAATAAAGATAAAGGTTGTCGAAAGGGAGTCGAGGTAAAATCCCATATTGACAGAGAAACCGGGAATGTTGATCCACGTCCACAGCTGTTTGGTGAATACATTTTCACCGGGCAGTCGGCTCATAAAGGTGATACCTGCAAGAATGGCAAAAACGGCGCTCAGGCCCACCACACCAACACCAATGACTGAAGATGTCTTTCGCCCCATAAGCTTTCCGAACAGGCTGATTATGATGAAGCCCGCCAACGGCAAAAGGGGTATTATCCATATTAGATCTAGCATAGCAGTTAACCTTTTATTTTATCGGCCTTGTCGGAGTCAAGGCTTTTAAACTTGTGATATATCCGGAGTATGAGAGCAAGCCCAATCGACACTTCGGCTGCGGCCATGGTAAGGATGAAGATGAACATAACCTGTCCCTCCGGCTGCAGCCAACGGGCTCCGGCAAGCACAAAGGCAAAGCCTGCAGCATTGAGCATGATCTCTATCGATAGCAGTATATACACGAAGTTTCGTCTGATCAGTGCCCCGGCCAGGCCGATAAGGAACAGCACTGCCGCGATCATTAGTCCGTGTTCAACAGGTATTTCAATCATGTCCGGCCTCCTTTCAGGTAACGATGATGAATGATTTTTTTCCTTTTCCCAAGATGATAGGCTCCAATAATCCCTGCCGTTAACAGCAAGCCGGCCAGTTCCACTGCAATTACATAAGGCCCGAACAGGGCAAGTCCGACCCGTGCAGGAGGAATCTCCTGGCTTATGGTGTTATGCATCTCTGAACCGGCCAGGATAAATACCGTTTCCCCGGCAAGGATCAGACACAGGATAGTCGGACCAATCCAGGTGCCGCCTTTCATCCATTCTTTTTCCTGCTCTACCGACTCTTCTCCCAGGTTCAGCATCATGACTACAAAAACGAACAAGACCATGATAGCACCGGCATAAATAATAATCTCGAGTGCTGCAATAAAAGCAGCACCAAGAAGATAAAATATCAGTGCTACCGATAAAAGGGAAATAATCATATACAGCAGGGCGCTGAAAGCATTCTTCCTGCTGACGACCATGATGCTTGCAGCAATAGCTACGGCAGATGCGATGTAAAATGCGGTGTTCATGGTAATAGTGATTTAGGGTCTATTGGTTCATCTTCACGGTATGCTTCTCCCTTGCCCTTTCCGCCTATCGACATACCCGAAATATTATAATAGTTGTACCCATGGTACTTTCCTTCACCTTCTATCAAAAGGTTTTCTTTTTCATAAACCAGATTGTGACGGTCGTATTCACACATCTCCACATCCGGAATCAACTGTATGGCATAGGTCGGGCAAGCCTCTTCACAATACCCGCAGAAGATGCATCTTGAAAAATTGATCCTGAAGAATTCAGGGTATCTTCGCCCTGTTTCATCTTCGGTTGCCTGTAACGATATGCAATCGACCGGGCATGCGGCAGCGCATAAATAACAGCCAACACACCGCTCGCCACCGTCGGGATCACGGCTAAGAATGATCCTGCCACGGTATCGTGGAGGAAGTGGTATCTTTTCTTCCGGATACTCAACGGTCACTTTTTTCCTGAACAAATGCAGGAAGACTGTCCATATCGATCTGATAAAACTTATCATATCTTATTCCCTTCCTTTACTATTCTTTTCCATTCTTCATGGAAATTCAAATCATCATCCGTTAATTAACAATACTATAGCGCCGGTGACTATGATATTTAATAGCGCCAGGGGCAGCAATATTTTCCATCCATATCCCAGTAACTGATCATATCTCGGCCGTGGCATCGAAGCCCTGAGCAGCACGAAAATCGTTATGAAAACAGCCGTCTTAAGGAAAAACCACACAATTCCGGGCAAAAATGACGGGCCCAGCCAGCCACCAAAAAACAACGTGGTTATAATGGATGATATAAGTATGATTCCAAGATATTCGCCGACAAAGAACAGTCCGAATTTCATCCCCGAATATTCCGAGTGATAGCCGGCGACCAGTTCGCTTTCCGACTCTGGTATATCAAAAGGCAGCCTGTGTGTCTCAGCCACGCCGGCTGTGAAAAATACCACGAAACCCACAAACTGGGGGATTACATTCCACATACCCCGCTGGGCTTCAACAATGTCTTTCATGTTGAATGAATTGGCCAGCATAACCACTCCCATCAGTGACAGTCCCATAAATACTTCATAGGTAATCATCTGGGCGGCGCCCCTCATGCCGCCCAACAATGCATATTTATTATTCGACGACCAGCCGGCCAGTACCAGGCTGTAAGCTCCAAGCGATGACATAGCCAGAAAGAACAACAATCCCACATTCAGGTTGAAGACTACAATACCCGACGTGAATGGTATGACAGAAAAGCTCATCAGGATGGTAAAAAGTCCAATTCCCGGTGCTACCACGAATATCAGCTTACTTGCAAATGGTGGTATCCAGTCTTCCTTAAAGAAGATCTTTATCACATCGGCCAGGGGTTGAAGTATACCAAACGGGCCTACCCTGTTGGGACCATACCGGTCCTGCCAAAATCCAAGCATCCTTCGCTCATACCATATCAGCCCGGCTGCCAGTGAGAGGACAACCAGCAGGACGCCGACAACTATCAGAATATATTGCAGGGTTGTACTCATAATTTATTTTATTTTCGTGATTTTTAATCCAAAGGTGAAGCCCGATGAAGGAATGCCTTCTGTACCAACCGGAATACCGGCTCTGCCGGCAGGAATACCTTTTTGAATTTTCACCGGCACGATCAGTGCCTGGCCGTCCACCTGTAGATTTATCTTTGTTGATTCATCCCATTTGTTCTTTTTGGCATCCTCCGGGTTTAGTGCTACATAAGGCGTTACCATCAGTTCCCTGAGTCCTCCTTCTTTAATGCTCAGTTCTTCTGAACCATAAATATGATACAGGGGCAGAAAGGTCCATTCGCCGGTGACGGCCTTATCTGTACCAGATGGTTTGTAATATTCCTGTTTTTTAACACGGCCATTTTTCTTTCCAAAGAGGCAGAGGTCCGGGAATTCACGATGCAATTCACCTCCCGTTTCGATCTGGTATTTATTCAGCGACTGGATAGAGTTCCATCCGGGACTCCAGAACCAGGGGTTAAAAGGCGCCGGGGCATGTCCGTGAAAGCCTTCCATGGAGAAACTCATGGGAGAATTTTCATCTTCGGGTGGTTTAGGTTCGTGAATGGTCTTATCGGCATGGATGGCTGTACGTCCGCTGTACCGGTGTGGTGCCCGTGGTATTTTCTGTGCTCCTATCCTGTAATCGTAATGTGAGGCAAGGTCATTCAGTCCTTCGAAAATGTCATTGTCTTTCTCAATAGCGGCAGCATACGCGACAAGATGTTCTTTACCGGCCAGCTCACTGTTTCCGGTTACGCCTGCCAGAGCCTGCATCCACCGCCAACCCGGCTGAATGGTGATATCAGGTTCCTGTACAGGGTGAAAGCGCTGGACCCTTCCTTCATTATTTACAAGGTGTCCGTCAGACTCGGTAATGACGGCTGCAGGAAGGATATAACCGGCTTTTTGTGTCGTGTTATTTTCAAGACTGTCGGCCACAACGATGTATTTAAATGAATCCAGGAGTTCACCCGCTTCCTTTTCCGGCAGTTTTTTATACAGGTCATTCTCAAGGATGATAACTGTCCGTTCGGCTGTTTTTTCATCTTTCAGTTCAGACAGTTTCCGGCCGCCAAGAAGTGTAAGTCCTAATGTGTTGGCCTCAGGGAAGGTCAAGCAGATACCTGTCTTTTTATTTTTACCTGCACGGGCAGAAGCAATATTTGAAGCCGCATTCATAACGTTCTCATCAAGACACGATGTGCCTGAGATGATGGACACGTCTTCGGCCTCAGCAAGCACGCCGGCAATATCTTTTGCCAGGTCCCTGACATCTTTCGTTTGATTGGCCGGCAGAGGTGAGCTGTCATCGAGGTAATGAGCGATAGCATACCCCAGTCCGGCGATCTCAACGGGTGCCATCCTGATACTCTTGGTTGATATCTCATCAAGTTTAGTCGGCCCGGGGGTTATGGTGAACACCGGTCCTTTGTCGGTCTGGATGGCTTCCCTGACGGCTTTGTCATCCCATTCCCTGATCTTGAGTTTCCCGGCCTGCTTTATCGGTTTTTGCCGCGCAGCCTGCCGTACGGCCAATGCCATCATGGGAGCTGTATTGGTAAGGTCCTCTCCGAGGATTAGCACACACTCCGACTTTTCGATGTTTTTGAGTGAGTACTTTTGTGCAGGCGAATGACGTAATATTTCAGAACCCCTGGCAGCAAGGTCGTGTTCAATATCAGACATCCCGGTGAAGAAGTTAGCCTCTCCCACGAGTTTTTTTAGTGCGTAATTCGATTCCAGCGATGCCCTGGCCGATCCAATACCGGTGAGCGAATCCTTGCCCTGGAGGACGTTCTTTAGTTCTCCGAGCAGTTCATTAATACCGGCGGCTTTCGTTGCTTTTCCCTGTTCACCGGGTATCCGCGGCTTCCTTATCCGGCTCTTTGAATTTATATATTCGTATCCATAACGTCCACGATCACAGAGAAAATAACCATTCACATCATTATTATACCTTGATTTTATACGCCGGATCTCCCCGTACCGTTCATTGGCAATGATATTACATCCCAGGCTGCAGAGATTACATACGGAAGGCGCTGAGTTATAATCCCATTTTCGTGTATAATGCTGTTTGAGTGTCTTATCGGTAAAAACGCCCGTCGGGCATATTTCCACGAGGTTCCCGCTGAATTCACTCTCGAGGACGCCATCTGTCTGCCGGCCGAAATAGACGTGGTTATGGGCGGAGAGTACTTCAAGATCTTTACCACCTGCATAATCTTTATAAAACCTAACGCAGCGGTAACAGGCTATGCAACGGTTCATCTCGTGGTTAACCAGAGGGCCGAGGTACTGGTTTTGATGTGTCCTCTTGTTAAACCGGTATCGCCTGTAGGCATGTCCGGTCATCACGGTCATATCCTGCAGATGGCACTCACCGCCTTCATCGCATGTTGGACAGTCGTGCGGATGGTTGGTCATCAGGCTCTCGATAATATGTGAACGGAATTCAGAAGCTTCAGGATCTTCAATAGACAACCGCATGCCATCTTTGACTTCCTCCATGCAGGAGATAACGATTTTGCCTTTATCATCATTTTCATCCTTGTAGGCCTTGACAGCACATTGCCGACATG
>DASQZK010000429.1:0-4482 GCA_035638735.1 Bacteroidales bacterium | reverse complement strand
ACCTTGCCTTCGTTAGCTACATACAGCGGATCATAACCAAATATTTCGCAGGCTCCGACTACTGCTTCCTTTACAGGCAAAGCGGCTTCATCCAGCCTGATCCCAAAGTCATTATGCATTGTTGTTTCGCATAATACCGTGGCCAATCCGCCACGTGTGGCATCCCGCATAAATCTTATTTCGCTGAATGAACCAAGCAATCCGCTGATCAGCTGGTTCAGGCTGGCACAATCGGAATGTACTTTCGTTTCAAAATGCAGAGATTCTCTCGCGGCCAGTACTGCTATACCATGATCACCGAGTGTGCCATTAATAATAACCTTATCTCCGGGATAGATTCCGTTACCTTTCACAATGCCGGCATGTTGCGGTTTAACCCTGCCAATGCCTGATGTATTGATAAAGACCTTGTCGCATTTGCCCCTGTTTACCACTTTGGTATCGCCGGTCACTATTTGTATCCCGGCTTTCCTTGCTTCTTCAGTCATTGAAACCACAATACGTTCAAGGTCACTAACGGGCAGGCCCTCTTCAATAATGAATGAAGCTGACAGGTACAATGGCTCTGCCCCGGAAACAGCGAGATCATTTACTGTCCCGGCTACCGCAAGCTTGCCTATATCCCCCCCGGGGAAAAACACCGGATCGACAACAAATGAATCTGTAGTGAAAGCAAGTTGTTCGTTTATTCCGGGTAACAGGGCTGCATCGCCCTGAACCAGTAAGATGTTGTTGCTGAAATGGTGCATAAACAGATTGCTGATCAGCTCATGACTGAGTTTTCCGCCGCTTCCATGTCCTAATAATATCTTGTCCATAACAGCTTTCTATATCATTTATCAATTGTTTCTATAACGGTAATAAGCCTGACAGGCTCCTTCAGAGGAAACCATACAGGAACCTACCGGATTTACAGGGGTGCATGCTTTAGCAAAAAGGCTGCAGTCGGTGGGAGTAAGGGTGCCTCTCAATATTTCACCACACCTGCAGCCTTTGGGATCAGATGTTTCAGGAATGTCCATGGGAAACCTGAAATTTGTATCAAAATCACTGAATTCTTTGTTGATTCCCAGTCCGCTTTTTTCCAGCACTCCCAGTCCCCGCCACCAGTCGGCACGCAAGGTAAAGACTTCATTCATTATCTCCTGTGCCTTTTGGTTGCCAGCTTCAGTGACTACTCTTTTATATTGTATTTCAACAGCAGGTTTGCCGGATTCAATCTGATTCACCAGCATATAGACCGACTGCAATAGATCCAGCGGTTCGAAACCACTGACTACTACTGCTTTTTTATAGTCAGTTGCCAGTGGCTCGTATATATGTGAGCCGGTGATGGTACTTACATGTCCGGGGGCGATGTAGCCGTCAATGGGTACACCGTCATCAATCAGTGCAGCCATGGCAGGTGGCATTATCTTGTGGGAACTCAGTACGGTAAAGTTTTTGATCTTCTTTTGTGCGGCTTGCAGGATTCCTGCTGCCGTACCCGGTGCAGTGGTTTCAAATCCGATTCCGGCAAATATTACCTGTTTACCGGGATTTTGCACTGCGATATCAATTGCTTCCAGGATGGAATACACCATTCTGATGTCTGCACCTGCAGCTTTCTCTTCGTCCAACGTACCGGATGAGCCCGGAACCCGGATCAGGTCGCCAAACGTAGTGATGATAGCCTCTTTCATTCTGCTGTAGGCCATGATCTGGTCAATGAATTTGCGGCTTGTAACACATACCGGGCAGCCTGGTCCCGAGAGTAATTTTATGTTGGGAGGCAGGAGGGAGGGGATGCCGAATTTTTGTATGGCCATGGTATGTCCCCCGCATACTTCCATCAGGCGAATTTCCTTTTTACTGATCTTCCTTATCTGTGCAGCCAGTTGTTGTATATCTTCCTTCTTCCGGTATTCGCTCTGGTATTTCATTGTCTGTTATTTTCTCTGTATGTGTTTCTTTAGACAACCTCCGAATTGTTGAATCTCTAAAAAAGTTTATTTGTTTAGTCGTTTAGAAGAGTCTATATTTTCAACTCCTAAAATAAGTTTATAAGTTTAGAAGTGTATAAGTTTAGTGGAGTCTATATTTTCAACTTCTCAACTCCTCCACTCCTCAACTTCTCACAACTCACAACTCACCTCTCATCATTCCTTCACGCCGTCCGGTGTTGCGCTCTTCCGTCTCCTGACTCCGGACTTCCGACTCACTCAACCTCTCCACTTCTCCACTCCTCCACTTCTCCACTCCTCAACTTCTCATCTCTCACCTCTCATCTTTCCCTCCACGCCGTCCGGTGTTCCGCTCTTCCGTCTTCGGTCTTCGGTCTTCTGACTTCCGACTCATCTCTCATCTCTCATCATTCCTTCACGCCGTCCGGTGTTGCACTCTCTCGTCTCCTGACTTCCGTCTGACTCTCTTCTTCACTCTCCAGCTCTTTCAGCATCCTGAGGGTTTCCAGTGCTTCTTCTTCGCTGATCTTTTCCAGGGCAAAGCCGGTATGAATCAGGATATAATCACCCACTTTTACATGATCAACGAGGTCGAGCGCAGCTTTTACCATGCTGCCACCTACAGAAGCATTGGCTGTATTGCCGCTAATTGAAAGGACCCTGGCTGGGATACTCAAACACATGATATAGTTCTCCTTTTTGCTGCCACCATGAGTTGTCCGAGGGCAATTCCGCCGTCATTTGTAGGAACCGACTGATGGCTGTATACTTCAATGTGATTATTTTGTAATAATTTTTCTGTTTGCTCCAGCAGATAACGGTTTTGAAAAACTCCGCCACTCAATACTACCTTATTAATCCTGGTATCTGCTTTTATTTTTTTTATTGTTATAAAGATAACAGAAATAATTGTATTGTGAAAACGTGCAGCAATAATTGATGGTGATACCTTCTTTTTATAGTCATTCAAAATAGCGCTGATCGTTTCTCTGAATGAAATAACAGGAAAGCCGGAAAAAGGGTATGCATCCTTAACTGAGGGATCCAGTATGGCTTCCAGTTTCATTGGGGCTTCAGCGTGGAAACCCGAGTAACGACATATACCCGTGAGTGCGGCCACCGCATCGAACAAACGGCCTGCACTGGAAGTGAGCGGACAGTTGATGTTTTTAGTTATCATTTCCCGTACCAGCTTTAAGGCGGATAAAGGAACATCTTCAAAAATATCCTGCAGAATGTCCTGATCCATGTCAGGAAATACATGATTCAGGTATGACAATGCCATTCTCCAGGGTTCATGGGTGACCTTATCGCCTCCCGGTGCCGGTATGTATTCAAAATGGGCGCTGCGAACAAAATCTGCATAATCGCAGATCAGAAATTCACCGCCCCAAATGTTACCGTCAGTGCCCATACCTGTTCCGTCCATACTGACACCAATTACTTTCTCATTAAGTCCGTGCTCAGCCATGCAGGAAGCGATGTGGGCATGGTGATGCTGTATATATTCAACTGGTAATCCTGTTTCCATGGCATACCGGGTGGAGAGGTAATCGGGATGGAGGTCTGCAGCCATAAGCGAAGGACTTACCCTGAAAAGTCGTTTGAACCGCTCCAGGCTTTCTGTATAAAAGGTGTAGGTTTCGTAGTTTTTCAGGTCACCAATGTGCTGACTAAGAATTCCCTGGTTGCCCTTTCCGATACAAAAGCAGTTTACCAGTTCTGCTCCTGTTGCGATAATGCCTTCGGTATTTAGCGGCAGGCGAATGGGGGAAGGTGCATATCCCCTGGATCGTCTCAGTAGTCTTGGCTTCTGGTTCACCACCATCGAAACAGAATCATCGCAACGGTTGTGTATGGCCCTGTTATATTGCACAATGGCATCGGTGATTGGTCCCAGTCTTTTTTTTGCCTCCGGGTCATCAATTATTACGGGTTCATCGCTAATATTCCCACTGGTAAGCACAATGGCCGGTGTTTCCAGTTTTTCAAAAAGCAGATAATGAAAAGGCATGTAGGGAAGCATAGCTCCGAGGGTCGGAAATCCCATAGAGACTGAAGGAGCCAGTGATTTTTTTGATTGCAGCAGGACGATGGGACGCCGCCAGGAACTGAGAAGTTCATGTTCCTTCTGGTTCACAACAGCATACTTCGCCAGTGAAACATCATCCCTGAACATGACAGCGAAAGGTTTTTTCTCTCTTACTTTGCCATTTCGTAATTTTTTTACTGCCTCTTCATTCATTGCATCACATGCCAGGTGATAGCCTCCTGTCCCTTTTAAGGCAACTACAGCCCCACTTTTAATCAGTTTTGACAGGTACGCGATAATGTCATTAATATTTTGTTTTTCCTGTTCTCCATTTTTAAGCGTATAAACCGGACCACAATGATTACAGGCTACCGGCTGGGCATGAAAACGGCGGTTGGTAATAGTAATGTACTCTTCGCGGCAGGAAGGACACATGTCAAACTCAGCCATGGTGGTGTTTTTCCGGTCATAAGGCAGCTCCTGAATGATGGTAAACCTGGGGCCGCA
>DASQZK010000428.1:0-5418 GCA_035638735.1 Bacteroidales bacterium | reverse complement strand
CATCCAAACCAAAACAGTTTCTTGATATCCTGGGTGTTGGGACTTCACTTTTGCAGCAGACGTTCGATCGTTTTGCGGCCGTCATGCCTGCCGAAAATATTTATATTGTCAGTAATGCTGAATACCGGGATGTCATAAAGGAGCAATTACCCGGCATGAAGGAAGCGAACATCCTGCTTGAGCCCTATCGACGGAATACCGCCCCGTGCCTGGCTTATGCCGCCTACTGTATTCGCGACAGGGATCCTGAAGCCCGTATGATTGTGGCACCCTCCGATCATCTCATCCTAAAGGAAGGGGTCTTCAGCGAGGTGGTTAAAAAAGGCCTCGATTTTGTTGGCGCTCATGATGCACTTCTTACCCTGGGCATTCAGCCTTCGAGGCCGGAAACGGGCTACGGGTATATCCAGGCAGAGGCTGAATCTCTCGATGAGGGGAAAAACTGCAAACTACAGCGAGTCAAGACTTTTACTGAAAAACCCGATCAGAACCTGGCCAGGGTTTTTTATGAGAGTGGTGAATTTTACTGGAATGCCGGTATCTTTTTCTGGTCACTCAAATCGGTGCTCGACGCCTTCGACAGGTATCTTCCGGATGTTAGTTCTGCCTTTGAGGAAGGCGCCGGCATATACGGTACCGACAATGAACCGTCCTTTATTGAAGAGACCTATGCGGGGTGTAAGAACATTTCCATTGATTATGGCATTATGGAAAAAGCTGATAACGTATATGTACTGGCAACAGATATCGGCTGGAGCGATTTGGGTACCTGGGGCTCGCTCTACGACCAGGCAGATCATGATCAATCGGGGAATGCACTTATGGGCGACCAGATTTTTGCATACGACACAAAAAATTCCCTGATAAATGTAAGTGGTAAAAAGCTTGTCGTTGTGCAGGGTGTTGAAGATTTCGTGGTGGTTGACAGCGATGATGTGCTTCTCATTTGCAAAATGGACGAGGAGCAGCGTATAAAAACGTTCGTGAACGATGTGAAGCTGAAAAACGGGGAGACGTTTATATAGGAGGGCGAATTCCGGAAAACGAAGGGTTGAATCAACCTGTACAAATATAAAAAAGGGCGAAAATTTTCGCCCTTTTTTTATGATAACTGCCTGTTTAAGCTATTAATATTCCCAGAGGTCGTGTTCGAACTCGAAGATCTTTTGTTTAATCTTATCTGCTTCATAGAGTATATCGTCACCGGTAAGATAATCGTTGAGGTAACGGTTGTCGTGGACATTAGATTCTCCGAAGATAAATGAGGCAAAACGTCTTTGCATGAACAGGTCATCGAAAGAGAGGTTTTGGGAATCATTATTCTGGTTGAACACTTCATAGCGGGCGAAGAGGTCCCTGTATTCCGGGAAGTAGATCCAGAAGAGGATAGATCTCTGTACCTCGGGTGAAATAGTGATGTTACCATTGGCATCCTTAAGCTGCTGGTGATAGACCATGATAGGGGCCATCCCGACGATACGCACGCGCATGGTGGAGTGTTGCTTATCGAAGAACCACTTTTCTTTCACCAGGATTTGAAGCACTCTATCGGATCTGAGTATGATTTTTTCGTTAGGTGTGCCGGCAAACATCGTATCGGCGCCGAGTTTTTCGACGATCTCTTTTTCACCGATTTGTGTTTCGGTCGAGAAGAGTTTATACTTATCATCTTTATATGCATGGAGGTTATTCTCATGGATACCGTGCATAATCAATGAGAACAGGTTCATTCTCTGTCCCAGGGGGCTTTTTGGATAGAAAAGCGGCAGGTTCATTTTCTGGCGCAGATCGATAACGCGCCAGACATCTTTCGACCACATGACATCGGCTTCCCTTATCGGGACATACGGGATTGGTTTTTTCTCAGGAATATGGATACGTTTATACACGTTGATAATTTCCTGTGAATCAACGGCCATTTGCGGGTTAGAGGTGGCTGGCGTAGTGGTGATCTGCTGAGCACTCACTGCCATCCATGTTCCTGGCAAGATGAATAATGCAACTAATAACAGAGCAGTCCTTTTCATTATTTTTGATTTTTATAGTATTTTAAACACAATAGAGTTGAGTACCCTGGATTTCCCATCAGGCCCGATGGCTTTGATGTCGGTCACAGTAAGGGTTTTGCCGGGTGTAAGCTGGGAAAGTATTTCGAGCTGGCCCGGGGTAAATTCGTTGTTGGTCGACTTGGCACTTTTGGTGAATCCACCGGAAAGTACGGCCGATACGGTAAAGTCTGTAACGGTAAAATCAAGGTCGAAATCAAAGTTTTTCAGTTCAGCTTCTACGCCTTTGGCCCTGGTCAGTTCGGTCAGAGTGATACCTCCCTGGGTCCGGCCTCTGATCTCGGCAACCGGGTCGGGCACATCTTTAACCCTGAAGTCCATGCTGCCCATAAACCGCTGGTTGTTTTCGATATTGGCATAAACTTTTACGGTAACCACTTCACCTTCGGGGCCTTTTAAGGGCTTCACGACCCATCCGCCACGAGAGGGCTGGATATTTCCCTTAGTGATTGTAGCCCGAATATTTTCGCTTGGAACACCGGAGACCGAAATGGCCACAGGGTTATCCACACCGCGGTAAAATACGTTCATCTTGGTGGGTGAAACAACGGCGCTGGCTTCGGCTACCTGGTACTGCGACTGGAAAGTTTTAGCAATTTTGACTCCGTCATCTCCTTCAAGGGTAATGGTGCCGCCCCAGGTGTGCGTACCGATGGCATTTGTAGGAGGCATGTAAATACCTTTGCCTTCTTCTATATCGAGGGTTTTTCCATTATCGAGTTTAACGACCGGGAACTTGGTGGAGTCGTAAGCTGCCAGGAAGACCTTCGCCTTATATTCCTGGCCCCGGAACACGTAATCGGAATTAGCCGTTACCACAGCATCGATCTTATTAAACTTGAACGAACCGGCATCAATCTGGCTGAGCAGATAAGCAAGAATCTCGGCTTCGGAGTTCTTGACGTCATTTTGCATTTTCGAGAGGATGGTGATCACAGAGGCCAGAGGAAGGTGTTCGAAATTTTCACTCTCCCAGGTAAGGTGTTCACCTTTGGAATGCTCGCTCGATTCAGGTGGTTCCGTGCTAAGAGCACTTTCAATTGATGATACAACCGAGGCGTATGTATCCTTGTCCTCAACCATGTCAAGCAGGAATTCTCTGTAATCATCTATTTTTTCCTTCAGTTCATCACCCTTTTTATTCAGGATCATCACTTCGGCGGGAATACTTGTATTATCCTTTCCTTTTACAAACTGGAGGTGAACATCACCGTCGCGTATAGCATCCGTCTCCGGGCCTTCAGATTTTATAACGATATCTTTTTTGCATTCCTGCATGAAGTCGTAGAGCTCCTGTGCCCTTTTTTGTACATCTTCAGCTTTTTCTTTCCATTCACCTACTTTCTTGGGGTTCAGTTCGTATGCAGAGGCGAATTCTCCATAGAGACTTCCATTTTTTTTCGCGAAGTTTTCCGTGGTTTGTGTCAGGCCTTCATCAACTAGCGTAAAAGCATCAAGAACTGATCTTGACACGTTAAGTGCCAGCAATGATGTAAGTACAAGGTACATCATGCCGATCATTTTTTGACGCGGAGTTTCTTTACCGTGAGACATAGTTGATTAACGGATTTATTTTTTGGTAACCACGCTCATAGCGGAGAGCATATTACCGTAAATGTTATTTAATTCAGAAAGGTTCTGACTCAGTTTGCTGATCTCATCCCTGTATTTCTGTGTTTCGTCGACAGAGGTTTTAAGGTTTTTCATCATGTCTTCGATACCCTTATAGATATTGTCGTTGCCTTTGAGATGTTGCTGAGTACCTTTTACCTGGGCTTCATAAGCCGTGTTCAGTTCCGACAGGTTTTTGTTAAGTGAATTCAGTTGTTCGCTGAACTGTTTATGCCCTGCTGTAATGTTAGAGTAATCGGATTTCACGGTATTGGTTAGTTCCGTGTACGATGTGGCAAGCTGGGTTGATTGTTCGGCAAATTTATGAGCGATATCTTCACCCGACTTGTTAACGATTGCGGCTGTTTGCTTGTACGAATCGGCAAGTGCACCAACCGATTCGTTGAGCGAACCGGAATTTTCAGAGTAGGAAGAGGAAACAGTCTGTATCGCTTGAGCTGCGCTCTTCATACTGTTGAGATATTCTTTGGTGGCCAGTGAAGCAGCGGTGATATCTGAGAGGTTTGCTGTTGTTTCGTTAAGGCTGTTCAGTCCCCGGCTCAGGTTTTGCACCGTTTCGGGCCTGATATCTGCATCTTTAAATAGTTCGTCAAATTTCTGCAATCCTACACCACGCCCGGCGATGCTTTCTTACGTACATCATCCATTTCGTCGGGATCTGTCATGCCTGCGAGTTCCGGGTAAACGAGTGTCCAGTCGAGTTCTTCATGGAGAGGCTCGAAAGCTGAAAAGAAGAAGATAATAGCTTCTGTTGTCAAACCGACCACGATCATCAGACTTGCGCCAGGCCAGTGCATCAGTTTAAACATGGCTCCAATAATTACAACAGAAGCTCCAAGGCCATATAGTTTGGCCATAAAATTTTTCCAACCGGAACTCTGAACTATTTCGGTAATGTTCATAATTGAGTGATTTGATATTATTTAGTGCCTAAGTAAGAACGTACACACCTGAATCCAATATAAGATTTGGCGGTATCCTGGTATTCGTAGTCCCTGACGCTAACCTGGAGAAAATGAGCAATATCTTTCCATGATCCGCCCCTGACAACTTTACGCTTCATGACAGGAGGATCGTCGGGTTTCGCGTTGTACTTATAATCGGGATTCATGTTATGAGAGAAAACATAGGCTGATTCATCGTAAGCATTGGCGGTCCATTCGGCCACGTTACCCGACATGTCGTAGAGACCATATTCGTTTGGAGAATAAGAACCTACCCTTTGGGTGATAAGAGCACCGTCGTCAATATAGTTACCTCTGAGTGGTTTAAAATTAGCCAGGAAGCATCCGAGCTGGTTTCGGGTATACGGTCCGCCCCAGGGATACATGCTGAGGTCAAGGTTTCCGCGGGCAGCATATTCCCATTCTGCTTCGATAGGCAACCTGAAATCCTGGACAAAAGGCTGATCATCGCCTGCGAGGGCTGCATTGAGATACTGTGTCCTCCATATACAAAAGGCGCTGGCTTGTTTCCAGTTGACACCTACCACGGGGTAGTTGTCGTAGGAAGGATGCCAGAAGTAGAGGTTGGCATAAGGTTCATTAAATGAATAGGTAAAGTCGGCGATCCACACAAGTGTATCGGGATATACCGGCACTTCGTCCCTGATGACAAAGGATTGTCTTCCTTCGATAGGCGAGGTTGTCCCGTCGGTGTTCACCACTGTACCTTCATATTGTTGTGTCTTATAGTTATACCGGTTATTCCGTTTGGCAGC
>DASQZK010000427.1:0-3000 GCA_035638735.1 Bacteroidales bacterium | reverse complement strand
GGTCTCACAGCCGTGAAGTGTTTTGGTTTCTTCCAACAGTCCGGGTCCGGCTGCCCGGTGAATGGCACCATCGACGCCACCGCCGCCAAGCAGCGACGTATTGGCGGCATTTACGATGGCCTCTGTTTCCATCTTTGTGATGTCGCCTTTATGAAGGTGTATCCGTTCTTTCATTATGCCCTTATTTGTGCACCGAGCTCTTTTTCGAGTACCCGGGCAATGTTCTGCATAACCTTGTCGATATATTTATCTGTCAGAGTCTGCGTCTCATCCTGTAAGATAAAGCTGATAGCATACGATTTCCTGCCTTTTTCAATTTTGTCGCCTTCATATACATCGAAGATATCCATATTTTTCAGGATCCTCTTCTCAGCTTTAGAGGCCACTTTCCTGATGTCCTCGAAGCGAACCGATTTTTCGAGCACCATGGAAAGGTCTCGTCTTACTTCTGGATATTTTGGCAGAGGTTCAAAAGTTGTCGGTCTGGTATCCAGGCTCTTCATCACTGTCGTCCAGTTGAAATCGGCAAAAAATACGTCAGCATCAATATCAAATTGTTTCCGTATGTTTTTAGGAACGCTTCCAAGTCTTACAAGTTCGTTATCATGCTGAAAATAACTGATTTCTTCCGCGAAATACGAGTGATCGGCTTCCACAACTTTCAGGTTCCCGGTGTTGAACCCCATACGTTCGAGTACCAGGCCGACATAAGCCTTCAGCTGGTAGAAGCTTACCTTTTCATTTCCTGCCGTCCAGCTTTCCTGATGTTTATTTCCGGTAAGGAATAGACCCAGATGTTCTTCTTCATGGTATTTGTCGAGTGCTTTTTCACTTTTTACGGTCGTATCGACCTGGTAGACATTCCCAAACTCGTACAGCCGCAGGTCCGCATTCTTACGGTTCGTATTATACGATATGGTTTCGAGTCCTCCGAAGAGGAGGCTCTTCCGCATGGCATTAAGATCAGAACTGAGCGGATTATAAATCCGTACCAGGCCGGGATCTTCATGCTCTTCTTTCTCGTAGTAAGCCGATTTTGTGAGTGAATTGGACATCATCTCGTTAAATCCGTTGGATGTCAGCAGTTCGGCGATCAGGTGCGCGACTTTTTCTTTGTCGGGCTTGTCGATGTACGACAGGGTTGAGTGGAGGCTGTCGCTGATCTCTACCTGATTGTAGCCATAGATCCTGAGGACTTCTTCGACCACATCGGCCGGCCGCTGTACATCTACCCGATAGGGTGGGACCTTTAGCTGCAGTCCGGTATCAGTCTCCGCGTCCGTTTTGATGTCGAGTGACGAAAGGATGTTTTTTACCTGGTCTTTATCGATTTCTTTACCAATGAGTCGATACAGGTATTCCCAGGTCAGGTTTACGTCGTAACCAGACACCGGCTCGGGGTAAACATCGACTACTTCCGATGAGATTTTTCCGCCGGCGAGTTCTTTGATGAGCAGGGCTGCCCGTTTGAGTGCGTAGACGGTAATGTCCGGATCCGATCCTCTCTCGAAGCGGAAGGCAGAGTCGGTGTAGAGAAGGTGCCGTTTTGACGTCTTACGGATATATACGGGATTGAAGCAGGCGCTTTCCAGGAAAATATTCATGGTATTGTCCTTAACCCCTGAATCGATGCCGCCAAACACACCGGCCATGCACATGCCTTCGTTCACGTTGCAAATCATCAGGTCTTCTTCCGACAGTTTTCGTTCTTCCTCATCAAGGGTGACGAAGGGCGTTCCTTCGGGAAGTGTCTTCACGATAACCTTCTTACCGCTTACCTTGTCGGCATCGAAGGCATGCAAGGGCTGACCTGTTTCCTGTAAAACAAAGTTGGTGATGTCGACGACGTTATTGATAGGGTTGAGGCCGATGGCCCTGAGTTTTGTCTGCAACCAGTGAGGTGAGGGGCCGACGGTAATGCCGGAGACGGTGATGCCCGAGTAGCGTTTGCACGCTTCTTTATCTTCAATGATGACTTCAATGGGATTCGAAGTGTCGTCAATATGAAAATCATCGACCGACGGGCGGCTGAGTTTCACCTCTCTGGTCTGACCGAGATATGCAGCCAGGTCGCGCGCCACGCCGAAATGTGAAGCGCCGTCGATACGGTTAGGGGTGAGGCCGATCTCGAAAATATAATCTGTGGTAATATTGAAATAGTCGGAAGCAGGGCTGCCGACTTCAGCTTCGGGGTCGAGAACCATGATGCCCTCGTGATTTTCGCCCAGGCCCAGTTCGTCTTCGGCACATATCATGCCTTCAGAAACTTCGCCCCTGATCTTCACTTTCTTTAGGGTAAGGCTGTCATCGCCCATGAATAGTGTTGTGCCGACCTGTGCCACGGCGACTTTCTGGCCGGCCCTCACATTCGGTGCCCCGCACACGATGGGCAGCAGACCGCCCTGCCCGATGTCGACGGTGGTGACACTGAGCTTATCGGCATTGGGATGCTTTTCACAGGTTTTTACTTCGCCAATAACCACACCTTGTAAGCCACCCCTGACCGATTCGGTTTTTTCCAGCCCTTCAACTTCCAGCCCCGTGCTGGTTAGTATCTCTGCTGTTTCTTCGGGTGAGGGCAGGTCGTTTATATAATCCTTCAGCCAATTATAGGAAATCTTCATCTTTGTTTTGATTTTGAAAGTGATGGACAAAAATAGCAAATAAACCTCAAAACTTACAATAACCTTGTAATTTCACCCCGAAAGTAAAGCCTTCGATTTCTCATTGCCAGTTCACTTGAAATCAATATTTTTGTAGTTCATTAAAAACAATTAGAGATTGAAAAAAGAAGACAGGTTAATATTAATATCCAATGACGACGGTGTCGATGCAAAAGGTTTGAAATGCCTGATCGATGCGGCCAGGCATTATGGAAACGTGATTGTGGCAGCACCTGCTCTGGCCATGTCGGGGATGTCGCATGCCATCACCATAAAAAACCCGTTACGGGCCAATAAGGTAAAAGAGGAAGAAGGGCTGGTGGTTTACAGTTGCGAG
>DASQZK010000426.1:0-2438 GCA_035638735.1 Bacteroidales bacterium | reverse complement strand
TGATGTTTTTGTTGGTCCATAATTACATGCATTTTTTTGTCCTCCTATTCAATGAATTTATTTGATGAATCAAAAATAGGTTGAAATGAAGAACCCGGAAACAATAAATCGGTAAGCTGTTTGATTTTACCGGTGAGCGGCATCAGGGGTGCATTTATATTCGAATAAACGGGCTTACGGTCATACGCCCCGATGTCCTGTTATTCATCACCAACAGTAAAATCCATCGGTATGCCGAGCTGTTTGTAAAGATTCCGGCGGGCAGCCTTATCGACCTTCAACACTTCATGAGCCGCTTTTGCGACTTCAACAGCATGCTGACGGGGAACAACAATCACCCCGTCTCCATCGGCCACGATCACATCGCCCGGATTGATAAGAACGCCGCCAATAACAACCGGCTTGTTCACCGATTCGAGCTCATTACGTCCCGGGCGTATACCCCTGCCGCGTTTAGCAATATTCAGGTAAACGGGAATCTGTTCCTTGATGATTTCGTCAGTGTCCCTTATGCCTCCATTCGACACGATACCTACGGCGCCTTTCTTCTTCCAGATAAGAGAATTGTTCGATCCTACGGTCCCCACGTCGCTATCGCCGGCATTATCGATAACAATAACATTGCCGGCTGTAATGGAATCGATAAAAGGTTCTCCCGAAAGCTCACCATACCACTTGTCTCGCCATTTCTCGTATTCTTCACCCCTCAGATTGCTGGGGAATTCACGGTTAGTAGGCACATACCTCACTGTAAGGGCAATACCCCTGAACACATGATCGAAATTGTCTATATTTTTCCAAAGTGATTCGATAGACTGATCCAACAGTCCCTGGTCGTGAAGGCCGATATAATCCATACCATCCGAAACATCTGCTACCCGTAATCCGTCGTAGAGCTGCAGAATGTCGCGGTTGGTCGGTATCTGGGCCTGCACCCCGGTGGTAAAAACTGTCAGAACAAATGCCTGGATGAAAATGCTGATTCTTTTCATAAGCTATAGGATTTGGTGAGTTAGGGTTTGTATGTACTGAAACAGGTTCATGCAAACTGATGATAATTCTGTATTACAACCTCCTGTCCGGACCGGTTGTTACCAATGAAGGTTTAGTTGTCGTCGGCATAATACCGGCCCAGGTAATCAATAATGATTTTTCTAACCTCTAGGGGGTCAATGGCTCCCGCATGTTTATATATCACTTCACCTCCGGGCTTAATGATAAGGGTATAGGGTAACGACCCCTGCCATTGCTTGTCAATAGCATCGATCATGGCGTAATTATCACCGGTGGAAAAGATGTAATTCGGGTTTGAAGCATGGTGCTCTTCAAGAAAGCCCTGTACGTTTTCTTTCCGGTCTGGTTTGTCTGCACTTATGGCAACAAACTCAAAATCGCGTCCGCGATACATGAGATACGTATTAACAAGTTCGGGAAATTCAATAACACACGGTCCGCACCAGGTAGCCCACACATTCACCATACGCAGTTTATCACCAGTATTGGCCACAATGTCCTTAATCCCTTCAATATCGGCTTCCTGCAATGTAACCGGTTCCTGTGCCCATTGTTCCTTTAGCTTTTCAGTCCACTCATTCTTCCAGGCCCACTTGATGGAACAGCCGAAGGTTTTGGTCGTTGGGGCGGTTACTTCTTTCCCCGCCAGCATTTCGTCGAGGGCATTGCGCAAATCCTGCGTTTTTGGTTTATCATAAGGATTCTCTGTATCGTCAATTCTGCCCCGATACCTCAGCTTCCGCTCTTTGTCGAACACAAATGCATGGGGTGTGGCCTGGGGACCATAATTCATCGATACTTCTTCATTCTTACCGTCGTATAGATAGGCAAAATTAAAATGCTTATCCTTTGCCCTGGTCTTCATGGCTGCATAACTATCGTCCAGATCGGAATAACCGCATTCAGCCAGGCTTAAAGCGGCATCATCATTAGGATTAATAGCCACCACGGCTACATCCTTATCTTTATAATCGGACGTCAGCCTGATAATCTTGTCCTCATAGGCCTGGGCCGTAGGACAATGGTTGCAGGTGAAGATGACGACCAGGATACTGGCATTGTCATAATCGTTAAGTGTATGGTAATTACCGTCTACGCCCGGGAGATTAAAAAAAGGTGCTTTCACCCCTATCGCGAGGGGTTTGATATCAGGATGGCTCTGAGAAAAAACGTCAAAATTGTTCAATATCAACATAAAAAGCAAGGCGGATGCCAGGGTCGATAGTTTCTTCATGATCATCGTTTTTTGTGTAAATATAAGGAATGCATTGATAAAAAAGAATTGAAAACTCCGGCAGTACAACACAAAATTTAAAGTCTAATCGACAGAAATATGTATTTTAGCACTTCAATAAATCCATAAATATCAATCATCAATGCGCAAATTTTTCCTTTCTTCCCTGGTAATTGCCTTTACCTGCCTG
>DASQZK010000425.1:0-9457 GCA_035638735.1 Bacteroidales bacterium | reverse complement strand
ATGGTTCGCCGTTGGAGGGGTCCTTCTGTCTCAACAGCTTAAAATCGTTTTCGGCGCCCACTATGTTGCCCATCTCCACTTTAGCTTTTGCCCTGGCACTCAATGCCGGTGTAAAGGTACTATCAAGCTCAAGACAGGCATTGAGGTAGGTGACAGCCGGCTCGTAATTCCCTTCTGAGATATAAGTTACAGCCTCGTTATAGGCTTTTTTAGCCTCTTTTTTATTTTTATCGGGTAACTGGGAGTAACTAAGAACTGCGGGAAGAAAGCATATTAAAAGCAGTGAAGCAATTCTTTTCATAGTGCGAAAATTAGATTATATACCTGCCTATACGAAGAACAGAGTGGAAAGTTATTTATATAAATAAAAGATTTTTAATTCTAACTTTAAAGAAATATTTTTACTTTTAACTAACAGACAGATATAAGCAAAATTTGACGGAGATGTAATTTATTGCTTTATTTGTGTAATAAATGTGGAGTGAAAGATGAAAACCGATCTGAGCTATTTACGATCCATGAGTGGAGACAGCGTTGAGTTGATCCAGGAGATGATAGATATTTTTACAGAGCAGGTGGAGGAATTTAAAGTTGAATTACAGGCGTATCTTGACAGGAAGGATTATGAAGCCTTAGGGAAGCTGGCACATAAAGCCAAATCTTCCGTCGCCATCATGGGCATGGATGACCTGGCCAAAGATTTGAAGGAGTTGGAACTCCTGGCAAAAAACGGGGAGAAGCAGGAAAAGTACAAAGTTTATATAGACCGGTTTAAAACTGACTGTACCGAAGCGGTGCACGAACTCGAATCGTTCAAGAAATCAATTGCTGAACACTAACACCTGCCAAGTATGCTGAGTACTGAAAACGTTGACGGTGTCTTAATCGTCTCATTCAAAAATGTAAACCGTTTCAATGCATTGATTGCAGAACCAGTAAAGGAGGAAATGAAAACCTACTTTGCGACGCCCAATACCAGGCTGGTGATGGATCTCGATGGCATTTCCTTTATTGACAGTTCCGGTTTCGGCACTTTCCTCACCATCATGAAGACGGCCAATAACAATTCCGGATATTTTAAAATATGCAATATTTCCGAGGAGGTGATGGAACTCTTCAAGCTCCTTCAGCTTCATAACGTATTTGAAATTTACAATACGAAGGAAGATGCCTTGAAGAGTTTTGAAGTATAGTCTGTAAGCTCCTCAATTTGAAAATACAAGTTCGCCTCCGCTTACATCAATCACGATAGGCTTATCACGGTTTACCGAATCGGCCAGTATCTGCTTCGACAGTTCATTGACCACGTACTTCTGCAGCATCCTTTTAACCGGCCTTGCTCCGTACTGTGGGTCGAAGCCTTTGTTGGCAATCCATTGCAAAGCCTCATTTTTTATGCGCAGGTCAATGCCATTTTGCATCATCATCCGGTGCACCTCATCGAATTGTAGTTCAACGATCTTTTGTATCTGGCTTTCGTCCAACGGACGGAACATGATGATCTCATCGATGCGGTTCAGGAATTCTGGTCTGATGGTCTGTTTCAGGAGTTCGAACACTTCCCTCCTTGTCTCCTCGAAAACCTGTTCCTTGTCTTTTCCGTTCAGTACGGTGAGTTTTTCCCCGATGATACCCGATCCGAGATTCGAGGTCATAATGATAATGGTATTCCGGAAGTTCACTGTACGCCCTTTATTATCGGTCAGTCGGCCGTCGTCGAGTACCTGAAGGAGTATGTTGAACACGTCGGGGTGAGCCTTCTCAATCTCATCGAGCAAAACCACAGAGTATGGTTTTCTGCGCACAGCCTCGGTAAGCTGACCGCCTTCATCGTATCCGACATAACCCGGAGGAGCCCCGATAAGTCGCGACACCGAATGTCGTTCCTGGTATTCCGACATGTCTATCCGTGTCATGAGGCTTTCATCGTTAAACAGGAATTCGGCAAGTGCCCTCGCCAGCTCGGTTTTACCCACACCAGTTGTTCCCAGAAAGATAAACGATCCAATTGGTTTTCTTGCATCCTGCAAGCCAGCCCGGCTTCGTCGTACAGCATCGGAAACAGCTGCTATAGCCTCATCCTGCCCAACAACACGCTTATGGAGCTCATCTTCAAGGTGAAGAAGCTTTTCTTTATCGCTCTGGAGCATCTTGCTCACGGGAATACCTGTCCAACGCGACACGATCTCGGCAATGTCTTCAGCCCCTATTTCCTCTTTGATTAGGGCCGATTCCGACTGTTCTTCCTTTAATTGGAGGTTCAGTTCGTCAATATGGCGCTCGGCTTCCTTGATAAGTCCGTAGCGGATCTCGGCTACACGGCCATATTCACCTTTACGTTCGGCTTCGTTAGCCTCGAGTTTGAAATTATCAATGGCTTCTTTTTCCTTCTGTATCTGCTCAATAAGATCTTTTTCGGTCTGCCATTTAGCTCTGAGCTTGTTGCGTTCCTCGGTCAGGTTGGCCAGTTCTTCCTCAATTTCTTTCACCCGTGCCGACTTACCGTCACGTTTTATAGCCTCCTTCTCGATTTCGAGTTGTTTGATCTTCCTCTCGATCTCATCGATTTCTTCTGGCAGACTGTTCATTTCCAGGCGTAAACGTGCAGCAGCCTCGTCGATCAGGTCAATGGCCTTATCGGGTAGGAAACGCTCGGTAATGTATCGTTTTGAAAGCTCGGCAGCAGCGATGATTGCATCATCTTTGATTCGCACCTTGTGATGATTTTCATACCTCTCTTTCAGTCCACGGAGAATAGAGATCGTACTGAAAATATCGGGTTCGTCGACCTTGACGATCTGGAACCGGCGTTCCAGGGCTTTATCCTTTTCGAAATATTTCTGATATTCACTTAATGTGGTGGCGCCAATGGCCCTTAGCTCGCCGCGTGCCAGGGCCGGCTTAAGGATATTGGCTGCATCCATGGCACCTTCGCTCTTGCCGGCACCAACAAGGGTATGAATCTCATCAATAAACAGGATGATGTTGCCATCCGATCCAATCACCTCTTTCACAACGGCTTTGAGTCGTTCTTCAAATTCACCCTTGTATTTGGCGCCGGCTATAAGCGCGCCCATATCGAGTGAATAAACTTTTTTATCTTTCAGGTTCTCGGGGACATCTCCCTCGACGATACGGTGGGCCAGTCCTTCGGCAATAGCCGTCTTTCCTGTGCCGGGTTCACCTATCAAAATAGGATTGTTTTTTGTACGCCTGGAGAGTATTTGCAGGATACGCCTGATTTCTTCGTCACGGCCTATCACTGGATCAAGCTTTCCTTTAGCAGCCTGATCGTTGAGATTGATAGCAAAACGGTTAAGCGCATTATAGGTGTCCTCGGCCGTCTGGGAATCGACCGTTGAGCCTTTCCTTAATTCGGAAATAATAGCTTTCATCTGCTTCTCATCCATCCCGCTGTCTTTCATCACCTGCGATACATCATCACCGGCAGCCAATAAACCCATGAACAGGTGTTCAAGGCTGACATACTGGTCCCCCATCGCTTTAGCCTGGACCTCGGCCTTCTGCAATGCTCGTGAAGAAGCATTAGACAAGTACTGGTCGCCACCCGACACTTTCGGGTAGGCCTCGACGATTCGGTCAACCACACTTTCAAAATTAGCCTTGTTAATTCCAAATTTCCCCAGGATAAATCCGGTTACCGATTCACCCGTCGACAAAACAGCTTTTAAAAGATGTCCGGTTTCTACGGCCTGGTGTGTATAACCCGATGCAATGGTAAAAGCCTGCTGTAGGGCTTCCTGCGCTTTTATGGTCAGATTGTTAACATTCATTTTCTGTCCTCCTTATACCTTCACGGAGTCAACAAAAGTGAAGCCATTACGTTATTCAGGGACCTTGTATGACAACATGTCAGTAGCATACAGACATGACCCGAACCAATGGTCGCCAGAAGGCCTTCCATTGTATTTACACCACCATTGTAATTCGACATATAGGGTGTTTAATCCATTTAGCATCATATAAGACAAGGGCAAGACCGTGTGTCCGGTGCGGTTAAACAAATAAAAAAGTTGACCCGAAAGAAGAAAAGTCCTAAGTTTATGACTTACAATACCAGGGAGGATAACGATGAGAAGCACAGCAAGATTTTGGTCGGCCGTGATGCTGATTTTTCTGACTCAAAACGTCATTTGTCAGAACCCGTTGAAACAGCTTCACTTTATCAATCCCCATAAAAAGTCGATGACCCTGCGCTTCAAATTCATTAATAACCTTATCATTATCCCGGTTTCAATCAATAATTCCGATACATTAAACTTTATTCTCGACACAGGACTAACGACATCACTGATCACGGAACTCGGTTACAACGACAGCGTCCGGTTAAATTATGCCCAAAAGATTGAGCTACAGGGACTGGGCTCAGGCGAAGCCCTTGAAGCCATCCATTCTTTCGGTAATAACATCAGGATCAAAGGCATTGAAGGTGAGAACCAGGATTTTTACGTTCTCAGGCAAAATATATTTCATCTTTCGTCCAAGCTTGGAATGGAAATCAACGGGATACTGGGGTACTCCGTATTTGAAAATTTCATTTTAGGGATTAATTATAACCACAGGACGATCACATTCTACAACCCTGACTACGACAGCTATAAGAGGAAAGAGAAACGTTACATTACGCTCCCTCTCACCATGCACGACACCAAACCCTATCTTAATCTGCAGGTCGTTGATAACGAAGGTCAGGTTTTCAATGTCAAGATGCTTTTGGATACCGGTGCCAGTCATGCCCTATGGCTCAACAGGTCATCGCTGCCAACAATGATGGTTCCTGAGGCACAGCGTTATACATACCTGGGGAGCGGTCTCAACGGGGATATCCACGGCACTATCACCCGGATGAATAAGATCAAAGTCGGAGGCTACGAGCTCGATAATGCCATTGTTTCGTTCCCCGATTCGGCTTCCATTTCGCATGCTATCGGGCTGGACAGGCGGAATGGCAGTATTGGATCAGAGATTCTCAAACGTTTCAACCTCATCATCAATTACCCGGATAAACAAATCAGTCTTAAAAAGAACAGCTATTTCAATTCGAAATTTACTGAAAACCTGAGCGGTATGGAGGTCATTGCGCCGATCCCGGAATTACACACCTACATGGTAGATGATGTCAGGAAAAATTCGCCAGCCGCTATGGCCGGCATAAAGAAGGGAGATATCCTGCTGACCATAAATGGTGTTCCGGTAAAAAAGCTCACATTGAATGAAATATACCAGATTTTACAGTCGAAACCGGGACGGCGTATCAGTGTTGAATTCCGTCGTGGTGAGCAGCAGCAAAAGATAAAAATGGTTCTGGAAAATTTCATCTGAGAGCACCGCGCAAAGCGTGGTTATTTATTTTCTTTTTCCTACATTTGTTTTGAAAAACCAAAACCCGAAAAATGAAGCAAATCATTCTCCTGGTGTCTGCCGTTATCGTGCTCTCATCATGTCAGACCAACAGCAGTAAGAACAGTGAGCAGGCTGCAAACATCCCTGTTATTTCCGTCGATGAGTTTTTTGTCGATCCCGGTTCATACGTCGATAGAGAGGTTGCCATAGAAGGACTGGTAACCCATGTGTGCAAACATGGCGGTCAGAAGCTATTCCTGGCCGGCACTGAGACACCTGCAACGCTAAGAATCAACACCAGTGAAAGCATTCCTGAATTTGGCATTGAGATGGAAGGCAGCAAGACCCGTTTCCACGGTACGGTAAAGATCATGGATGAGACTTTTGCAGCCGAGGCAGCAGCTGAAGAACAAGCACACCATCCAGAAGGAGAAAGCGGGGACTCGCCCGAACAAATAGCCAGCCGCGACAAGGAATATTATATTGTTGCCACCGATTACCAGGCAATGGACTGACCACCTGCGGATTACCATTTTACGGTAAGGCTGAAAGATTCCCCGGCTAAGGAAACCATAACGCCTTTGCCAGGTAAGACTATTTCCCGGTAAGCATGCCATTTCCATAACAAAATACTTTATTTCACATGACTTCGTTTACATACTCACGGAGGTAAGAGGCGCCAAATGAGTAACCGTTGGCAGCCAGGATCACAAGGCTGTCTTAAAAGGCGAAATGCAACGTTAGAATCTTACGAGCTGTACGTTGACCATCCTGCCTCTTCGTCCGTTTTAAACAGAGGAAGGACACTAACTATTTGCACGATGATGATTAACAGCTTGCTTTTTTGAGACAGCATCATAAACTGAAAGGATAATTCCGGGGGAGTTGTGCTGTTGGCAGCCTCAAATTAATGACCAGACGACAATGAATTGGAGAAAGCTCAACAGGATCTTACACCGCGACCTCGGCTATATTTTTTTTGGCATGACCATCATCTATTCTGTATCGGGTGTCGTACTGAATCACCGGTCGCCCTCCGGTGATCCCAGCGTGGTTACCACATCCTTTGATATCAGTGTTGAGCCTGCCACGGCAGAGAAGATTGACAAGGCCTACATTGCGCGATTGCTGGAGAGAGTGGGTGAGGATAATTACAAAAATTATTATTCCCCCTCCGCCACGTCTTTGATCATCTATCTCGATCGCGGTCATATTTCTCTCGATCTCAATACGGGCCTTGGCAGATATACCAGCATCAGGAAGAGGCCTGTACTGACCGAGTTCAATTTCCTTCATTACAATAAACCGAAACGACTCTGGACTCTATTTTCCGATATTTTTGCTGTTTCACTGGGAATAATAGCCCTCACGGGACTTTTCATTCTGAAGGGAAAAAACGGTATTAAGCGACGCGGGGCCATATTGGTGAGCCTGGGTGTAACCATTCCCCTGGTATTTCTCGTATTGTACTTATGGACAATATAGTTAAAAGATTATAGTGTGCACATATCCGATTATTTGCTATATTCGGATAATAAAACAGATAAAGATGCGATCAGTCGCACCAAAAAACGGATCCGATGAGTGAACAGATTCTCAAAGCCCTCATGCAACTCTTTGCTATCATCGCAAAGCCTGAGAGTAATGCTGAGGACAGGCGCACCATCGTTGAATCTTTCCTGAAGCGCCAGCTTAACCAGGAGCTGGTTGCCGAATACCTGGGCGTTTTCGATGAATATTATCGGATACACCAGCAGAAGCAGAAAGACAAGGATTCGCGACGCAGGCGGATATCGGCCAGTTCTGTCAGGGTCCTCCGAATTTGTACTGAGATAAACGAAGAGCTGGCGCAACCACAAAAGATCGTTGTGCTTATTCAACTCCTGGAATTTGTGAAGTCCGACAACGACGATATCACCCCCCAGGAGATGGAGTTTGTGAACACGGTTGCCGAGACGTTTAACATCAGTGCTGCCGAGTACGCCGAAATCAAGGATTTTGTATTGTTTTCATTTGAACAGGTTCCCGACACCCCGGCTGTGCTCATCATCGATAATCATGAAGACAGTACCTACCAGGAAAGCACCGTGCGTCACATGCGGGTAGACAGTCTTCTTGGCCAAATCAGGGTACTGCATGTTTCTTCAGCCAACCTTTATTTCATTCGCTACATCGGGGTGAATGAAATTAACATGAACGGGCAGCTCATTGAAAAGGAGAAGGTATACGCTTTCAATACCGGATCATCCATCCGGAACCAGCAAATAGACCCTGTCTATTACAGCGATATTGTGAGTTGGTTTGCAGAAGACAAGATAAAATCACGGATCGTTTTCGAAGTCAACCATGTGCATTACCGTTTCAAGAGTGGGAAGGTTGGTCTTTCCGACATCAGTTTCACCGAACAGTCGGGAAGGTTGGTGGGTATCATGGGTGCCAGTGGTGCCGGTAAATCCACGCTGCTGAACGTTCTCAATGGCACAGCCAGTCCAACCTCGGGCAGTGTACTGATAAACAGCATTGATATTCATGGCGACAATCACCAGATTGAAGGGCTTATCGGTCATGTTTCACAGGATGATCTTCTCATTGAAGAACTGACTGTTTATCAGAACCTGTACTACAATGCCAAGCTCTGTTTTGATAATTATTCCGAAGATCAGCTGCGTGATGCCGTATACCAGGTTTTGAAAAATCTTGGTCTTTTTGAGATCAAGGACATCCAGGTGGGGTCGCCCCTGAACAAAAAGATCAGCGGCGGGCAACGCAAAAGGCTGAACATTGCCCTGGAGCTTATCCGTGAGCCTGCGGTTCTTTTCCTCGACGAACCAACCTCGGGCCTTTCGAGCCGTGACTCGGAGAACATCCTCGATCTGTTGAAGGAATTATCGCTGAAAGGAAAGCTCGTCTTCGTGGTCATCCACCAGCCCTCGTCGGAGATATTTAAAATGTTTGACCGCCTGCTGATCCTTGATACCGGTGGATACCTCATCTATAACGGTGACCCCGTCGATTCCATCATTTATTTCAAATCGAGGGTTCACCATGCCAACTGGAACGAGAGTGAATGTCATGCCTGCGGTAATGTGAATCCCGAACAGATCTTTAACATTGTTGAGCAATCGGTGATAGATGAATTCGGAAAGCTGACCGATGTGAGAAGGATCTCACCAGTGGAATGGAGCCGGTATTACAAAGATGGTCATATTGAAGAAGAAGTGCCCGAAGCCGGGAAAAAGGACCTGCCGGAAATTACTTTCAGCATTCCGGGTAAGTTCAAACAGTTTATGGTTTTTGTTACCCGCGATCTGCTCAAGAAAGTGAGCGATCTGCAATATATGATTATCAACTTCCTGGAGGCACCTGTGCTGGCCTTCCTCCTTGCCTATATTATCAGGTATTACAATGTAGACATAGCCAACCGGTTCGGATACACGTTAAGCGGGAACGACAACCTGCCAGTATATATCTTCATGTCGGTTATTATCGCTGTATTTATCGGCCTTACCGTTAGCGCCGAGGAAATAATCAAAGACCGGAAGATCCTCAAGCGGGAAGCCTTTTTGAACCTAAGCTGGTCGGGCTACCTGTTGTCGAAGATCTTCGTGTTATTTGTTATATCCGCGTTGCAGGCAGCCCTTTTTGTTGCCGTGGGAAACAGCATCCTCGAGATAAAGGGCATGTATTTTCAATACTGGTTAATTCTGTTCAGTGCCTGGGCAAATGCTAATCTTATGGGCCTGGTCATCTCCGATAGTTTTAAAACCGTTGTAACGATCTATATCCTCATTCCTTTTTTGGTTATCCCTCAGATCGTCCTTTCGGGAATCATTGTCAAATATGAGAAGCTGAACCCAAATATCTCCAGTCCCGAGTCTATCCCTTTTTACGGTGAGATCATGTCGGCACGCTGGGCCTACGAAGGTCTGGCAACCTACCAGTTTATGGAGAATGATTATCAAAAGCGTTATTACTCCAAAGATAAGCTTATCAGCAATGCCAGCTTCAAAGCTAACTTCCTGCTAAGGGAACTGATCAACAAAGCCCAGTTTGCAAAGAAAAATCTGGACGATCCGTCACAAAGGGAGCATGT
>DASQZK010000424.1:0-2911 GCA_035638735.1 Bacteroidales bacterium | reverse complement strand
CTTTTACGGTGTCATTCGTAAAGGGCTCCAGGTAAAGATCCACCCTGTTGCCTGTAAAGTGTAAGCCCAGACTTCCTGGCTGCACAGGTTTTGCGGGTACTATTGTATCCACGAGGTGATATGGATCGGGCGTCCTTCCGGGGTCGTAGTTGAAATAGGGCATAAGCATAGCGGCGAGGAGCCTGTTCCCTTCATCATTCAGGTGGACGCCGTCGTGCCTCAGTTCGCGGCCCTGCAGGTTGTGTTCACCGAGATATTCGATCCATTTTGTCCTGATATTGGCGAATTCAAGCTTATATCTCTCACAGAACGCGGGGATCAGGTGGTACGACATGGTATCGGCCCACGTATCGGGACCCGCCCAGGGATCATTCCATACGAGCATCTCTGCCGTTGTTTTGCTGCGAATCATCTGCAGTATCTTCTCATAGTCGATATGGGAACCGAAGACATGGAATATGACCAGGTCGGGGTAAAAGGGCAGGACATCAAATATGGTTGTCTTCCATAGTTTTTGCGAGGCAAATCCGCCTACCGATTTATTGACCATGTGAATACGGGCATAGGGGAATTTTGCTTTCAGGTTTTCTTCGAGGAAAAGCCACCATTTTTGTTTGCTTACCGACTGGCCGTAAACCAGGATATTCACATCGTAGGGCTGATTGGCTGTACTTTTGCCCAGCAACGACAGCGTCCTGGTCATATTTTCACCGTAATCTGTGCTGTCGCGGTAACACCACGGATGATATTCCTGGCTACTGGCCCGGAGAGGAAGCATGAGGAAAAGGATGGTGTAAATAAACTTTTTCACATGCCGGCTTTTGTTACGTTTGTTAGCGAGATATCCTTTTTACCTGATCCGGGTGCAGCGGGAAAATGACTTAACGGATCAATATACAGGTTCTTTACATTTTCGGCCTCAAATCCCCAGGAATGATAATCAGCGACATTGGAATCCCAGGAAAGGCTGAAATCTTTGATCTTCAGATTATCGGCATTCCTGACAAAGAACCCGGGAATATCGTGTTTGAAAATAGCATACCTAAGATCTGCGGTAGGCCTGAGGTCAAAATTTCCACCATAGTCTTTTGCGAGAGGTGAGTTACGGATATGAAGCTGTACCCGGTCAAATTCAATATTCTGAAGCGAGTTAGGCTGTTCACCCCATAGCAGGATGCCGGTTTCACTGTTGGCGATAATATTGGAAAAGCGGATATTCCTGACCTGCCCGGCTTGTTTGCCTTCATTTTTGGTGATGGAGGAAACATGGATTGGTTCGCCGTTGCCCCACCAATGTCCCGAATGGAGCCGGTTACGAATGATGATATTGGAAAAGAGCACGTTTTCGATTGAAGCCGTGTCGCGGGCAAACACACCAATACCGCGGTTAGAGTCATAAATAACAAGGTTTGAAAAGACCAGGTTGCGTATGGGATGTTCACCATAGCCAACTCTGATGCCACTCGAGCGGCTTTGCAAATCGCAATTGGTAACCGTGATGTTCTCGGCATAGCCGGTTTTATTACCGTATCTCTGGGCCATGGTTTTTTCCTCAGCTTCACCGTGTACATTGATTTCGGAAGAAAAACCGGTTACGATAATGGCATCATCACCTGCTCTGATATCGCAATCGGAGATGACCACATTGCGTGAATTGGTGCAGTGAATACCGTCATTGTTTGGTATAAGCAGGTTGTTTAGGATCGAGATGCCCTTGAAAATGACATTATCGCAATCTCCAATGCGGAACGTCCATTCAGGGCTGTCTATCAGGTTTATATTACTTATCTTAACATTTTCGGAATTCATAATGACGATCATCATGCCCGGCCTGTTTTCATAAGCGATCGGACCGTCGGTAAAGGTGGCACCCTCGCGCAGGTACCTTTCTCCCTGCCTGATATATTTTCTCTGAAGATCACCGGCGATGTGCATCTTGCCAGGGATATGAAAATGGGTACCGTTTCCATTTATGCTTCCGGTTCCCGAAATAGCTATATTACGCGTGTTATTGGCATAGACAAGTCCTCCCACAGCATTTATCGTATCATAATCGGCAAGGTTCCCACTGCCCATTAACACAGCACCATGTTCGAGAAACAGTTCCACATTACTTTTTAATACGATGGTTCCGCTGTAAAATGTTCCGGGAGGAATGACAACCGTACCTCCGCCACTTTCATTGCAGGTGTTGATGGCCTTGTTAATTGCTATCGTATTCAGGCTGTTTTCTCCCGCCACAGCACCGAAATCCGTTATGATGTAACGACCGTTTTCGTGGTTGGAACAGCCGGCCAGTAAAAGTGCCGTAAGAACAACTAAGCTTATATTTTTCATGGACTTGAGTTTAAAAGTGCTCTGTTTATATTTTTTGAACTTAATATAATCATTTTCCCGGAAAGGAATAAGAATCCATTCAGGTAATCCTCAAAAAGGATACTGTGTTCATGGTTCATGCTCATTAAGGAGAATCATGTTCCGGTTGTTATCGACTGTAAGATTCTCATGACCAGTGCTGTCAATCATAATTCCGGCAGTATGATCACCCTCAAACGAATTTCCTGTTATATTTACATCCCTTGAATAACTCACTTCAACCTCCTTTTTCTCGGGGTAAATCGGAGTGAAGGTATGAGTCTGTACAAACTTGTTGTCTTTTATTACGAGGTTTTCCACCGATGAAGCCCTGATGAGATTCCGGTCAAAAGTTTTGATCGTATTTCTCTCAATAGTTATATTTTTATGATAAGGATGATCCTGATCTGCCGGGTTTTTTATAATCGGCTCAATAAGAATAACAGCCTGGTTTTTTGCCCCGGTGCAACAATCCTCAAACGTATTGTTACGAATCGTAACATCGGCGACACCGCCGGATTCATACCAGAAGTTAGCGTCACCCGATATCAGGATT
>DASQZK010000423.1:0-4400 GCA_035638735.1 Bacteroidales bacterium | reverse complement strand
ACCATCTATACCGCCACGTACCAGAAAATATGGGTCACTCGTAACGGGGGCGTAAGTTGGGAAGAAATTACAGCGGGACTGCCGCAACAAGCTATCATGTCGATTGAGGTGGCACCCAATAACCCTGAAAAAGTGTGGGTTGCCATGTCGGGCTTCTCCGATAATGAAAAAGTGTACCGGAGTGCAGATGGCGGCAAGACCTGGGAAAACTTCTCCACCGGACTGCCGAATATCCCCTGCAACGTGATCGTATACAAAAAGGAGTCGGATGATGCTCTCTACCTGGGTGCCGACATTGGTGTCTATTACCGCGATAACACCATGGATGCATGGCAACCATTCATTACCGGTCTGCCCAACGTTATCATCAATGACCTTGAGATCCAGTATCCCTGGAATCGCCTTATTGCCGGTAGTTATGGCCGGGGTTTATGGGCAACGGATCTGTATGTTCCTCAAAACGAAGACTGGGCCTACATCCATACCCCTGTAAGGTACTCCTGCCTTAACGATTCCGTTGAATTCAGCATCACCGTCAACGGTCAGCCCGATAGTATCGTATGGAATTTTAACGGGGAATCGAGTGAAAGTACCAGCAGTGCCGGAAGGGTGAAAACAACTTTTTCTACCCCTGGAATGAAGGATGTTTCTGCTGTGGTCTATTACCAGGACCATGAATACAATGTGGATCTTAATAATTATGTCAGCATCGTGGCATCACCCGAACTTTCCGTTGTGGCTTATGGCGCCAGTTCCTTCCACAGAGGAGATGATGTCTCGCTCCTGGCTTTTGGTGCCGACAGCTATTCCTGGGAGCCATCTTCGTCTCTGACCTCTCCGGATGCATCGATGACGCTGGCCTCACCCACGACAACCACAACATATACAGTTACCGGCATGCTTGGTAACTGCCAGGCTTCCGACACGGTCACTATTAATGTTCTACCGGGTCCTGTAAATGACGATGTCTGCTCGGCAACAACCCTTGAACAGGGGATGAACGGCCCCTTTACCAATGTCAACGCCAGTGTTCAGTCAGGAGAACCGTTCCCCGACACTACCAATTGCAATACACAGATTACCTGGTGCAGCGAAGGAGGCCTTCAAAACTCAGTCTGGTTTTCATATAAAGCTGTATCGTCATCCTCGTCGTTCGTTACCAGTGGTTTTGACACGCAGATCGCTCTTTATGAGGCGGATGCCTGCAACGGACTGCTTAACGGGCAATATACGCTCATTGCAGCCAATGACGATTACTTCGGAGCCTCGAAAAAATATGCGGCAGCTATAGAAGAAGCACCTCTTAAGCCGGGTGTGCGTTACTGGATCCAGGTTGACGGCAGCGGCGGCGGTGAAGAAGGCACCTTCTATATCAATATTTACGACGCCCCTGTTGGTATAGCAGAAAATGATATGGTTAACCATGATAAAGTATCCATCTTCCCTAACCCAGGAAAGGATGAATTCAATCTCGAGATCAATGGCCTCGATGGAACGATTACCATGAAGGTATTCAACATCACCGGAGAACTGATCATGCAAAAAAGCTTCGATAATGTGCAAGGCTATCTTAAAGAAACCTTTAACATTGGACATCCCGGTGTATATATCGTCAGAGTTTCCAACGGTACCGACCAGGTAACCCGGCAACTGATTGCACAATAGGACATTAAACGTGTCATGGAAATACGAAGGGCCGCAGAAACGGATGATACCGTCTGCGGCCCTTCATGTTGTAATAAAAGTCTGCTAAGCGATTATACAGCCCTGTTATCAGGCATCAGCAGCCTTATTGCCACCGCGCATCCCGGGCACGTCGCGATCGAAAATATACATATTCTGATCACCGACCAGTTTCAACTTATCAAGGATCTCGTGCACCGTTGCTTCCTCTTCAATCTGCTCATTTACAAACCACTGAATAAAGCTGTGAGTGTTGTAGTCCTTTTCGTCGATAGTTTTTGCCACGATATCGTTTATAGATGCCGTAATATATTCCTCGTGGTCGAGAACAGCTTCAAACAGTTCCTTCACGCCCGTGAACTCGGCGGGAGGTTGTTTTATCTGGGGAATAACAGGTTTACTGCTTCGTTCGGCAATATATCCAATGAACTTCAACATATGCATGCGCTCTTCTTCAGCCTGTGCAAACAGCCATTTAGCAACACCATTAAAGCCATTGAATCCTGCCCATGCAGCCATCGACAGGTAGAGACTGGAAGAATACCCTTCTTTTTCAATTTGAAGATTAAGGATGTCTTCAACCGGTTTTTTCAACATAACTTTTAATGTTTAGAGGTTTCTTGAAAGAATCATGTTAATACCTGAAATATATTATTTCATGTTTTCGATGATAGCCGATGCGAATTCAGACGTTTTCAATTCGGAAGCGTCGCTCATCAGTCGTGCGAAATCGTAGGTCACCCTCTTTTGTTTTATCGTATCCTGGAGTCCTTTGACAATCATTTCGCCCGCTTCAATCCAGCCAAGGTATTCGAACATCATGACACCCGAAAGGATGAGCGAACCCGGATTCACTTTATCAAGACCCGCATATTTTGGAGCGGTACCGTGGGTAGCTTCAAAAACAGCATGGCCGGTGGTATAGTTGATATTCGCACCGGGAGCAATACCGATACCACCAACAATAGCAGCAAGGGCGTCACTGATATAGTCGCCGTTAAGGTTCATCGTAGCGATAACGGAATATTCACCTGGACGTGTCAGAATTTGTTGAAGGAAGGCGTCGGCGATGACATCTTTGACAATGATCTTACCATCTTTTACGGCTCTTTCCTGTGCCAGGTCGGCAGCAGCTTTGCCTTCTTTCTCAGCAATCCTGTCGTACTGCTGCCAGGTAAAGGTATATTCGCCGAATTCTTCCTCAGCCACATCATAACCCCACTGTTTGAACTGGCCTTCGGTAAATTTCATGATGTTACCTTTATGAACCAGCGTCAGTGAGGGTTTGTTATGACGGATGGCATACTGCAGAGCGGATCGGACGAGCCTGGTTGTCCCTTCCTTTGATATTGGTTTGATGCCTATGGATGCACTTTCCGGGAAACGGATCGTTTTAACGCCCATTTCATTGAGAAGGAAATTCCTGATCTTGTCATTTTCGGGGGTTCCATTTAGCCATTCAATCCCGGCGTAAATATCTTCTGAATTTTCCCTGAAGATTATCATATCGGTGGTTGTCGGGTCTTTGACAGGCGAAGGCACACCATCGTAATATTTCACGGGACGCTGGCAAACGTACAAGTCAAGTATCTGCCTGAGTGCCACGTTCAACGACCGTATCCCACCTCCTACCGGGGTTGTGAGGGGCCCTTTTATTGAAACGAGGAATTTCCTGAGGGTATCGAGCGTTTCCTCGGGAAGCCATTTACCGGTCTGGTTAAAAGCTTTCTCGCCTGCCAGTACTTCTTTCCATACAATCTTACGCTTTCCTTTATAGGCTTTTTCGACAGCCGCGTCAAAAACCCTTACCGATGCAGCCCAGATATCGGGGCCGGTACCGTCACCTTCGATGAAGGGAATAACCGGGAAATCAGGAACGTTCAGAATTCCGTTTTCAGTTGTAATCTTTTCTCCAATCATGAATTATAATTTTAGTTCAATTATTAATTTCAATACAACATATATCATTTTAAGTTCAAAATCTACTCCAGATCAAGGTTAAACTGTTGTTTTAGTTTAGTAAGATTCGGGTTTTTCTTGCTCATATACTGAAACTTATCTTCAGTCGTATATATTTTTTTCTTAACCATTTCATTTTCAGCGAGGCGGGGCATGATCTGAACCAATGCGTTCTTCAGCTGATAGCGCAGGTACCGATGCAAGTCGGCTTTAAGGTTCAGGTTAAAATCTTCGAGCTGGGCGGCATTGTCCAAAACCACATCGATTTTAAATTCATCTTTAAGTACCGGCTGTCTGCTTGCAAGTGTGATGGATAACCGGGGACGTTCTTCCCTGATCGACTCGGCATAAGCTTTCCACTTTGAAAGAAGTTCGTCCTGGCTAAAGGGTGTTTCACTCAAATCGTTATCCAACTCCGGCTCGTCGGTCTCCTCTTCTTCGGCAGGATCGGATGGATCGTTATCGTTGCCTACGCCACCGAGAGCGTCCTTGATAGAAATACCCGCAGTACGGATCAGATTTTTACGACTTGCCTCTTCCCTCGCTCTCTCTCCGTTACCTGTTTGGGTGACGGCTTCGGTTTTCACATTTGGCGGATTTACACCACTGCCCTGGTTCCGGGGCCCCTGCCCCGCTTCATGAGCGGGCGCCTTCGTTACCGGCTGGCTTACAGAAGCTTGTGATATGTCAGTCCCGGCTGTTTCATTTTCTTTTTCCTGCCCCGCGGGTGCGTTCTCTTTCGTTTCGGCAGACTTATC
>DASQZK010000422.1:0-9460 GCA_035638735.1 Bacteroidales bacterium | reverse complement strand
GTCATTCGTGCATTCGTGGCATTTGATCTTTCGTCAGGATTAGCCCTTACTTCTTATGCCTTGGTGGAAGATGGCTGTCGGCTGTCAGCTGTCGGCTATCAGCCCGTGACAGGATTGGATGAGGATCTTGCTGCCGCTATGCCTTGTTCTGCTGAGTTATTCGTGCATTCGTGGCATTCACTCTTTATTATATTCCTGCTAAACCTTCGTGTTAAAAAAAGACCGTCGCAATAATTGCAGACGGCCTTTTAATATTTGGGGAAACAGTTGAGTTTACTTTTCTACTTCAACATGGGCAAATTCTTCCGAGTTGTATTTTCCTGCTTTAAGTTTTTCTGCAATCTCGGTAAAGGCGTTGATCGTGAATTCAACATCTTCCAGTGTATGAGCGGCAGTAGGAATGATACGAAGCAGGATCATGCCTTTCGGGATAACCGGGTACACAACCAATGAGCAGAACAGGCTGTAGTTCTCTCTCAGGTCGTAGACAATGTTTGTTGCTTCGGCAACAGAACCAGAAAGGATGACAGGGGTCACAGGAGATTCGGCTTTACCGATGTTGAATCCTTTATCTTTGAGTCCCTTCTGAAGAGCAGTAACCACTTTCCAGAGGTGTTCCCTCAGCTCGGGTTTAGTCTGCAGCAGTTCAAGTCTTTTCAGTGCACCAATAGTCATTGGCATTGGCAATGACTTGGCAAAGATCTGTGAACGCATGTTATATGCCAGGTAGTCGATGATGTCTTTCTCGGCAGCTACAAAAGCCCCGATACCGGCCATCGACTTGGCAAAGGTTGAGAAGTATACATCGATCTGATCCTGTACACCAAAATGTTCACCGGTACCGGCACCGGTTTTACCCATGGTACCAAAACCATGTGCATCGTCAACCAGGAGCCTGAAATTGTATTTTTCCTTGAACTTCACGATATCATCGAGTTTTCCAAGATCACCAACCATACCGAAAACGCCTTCAGTGATGACCAGGATGCCGCCACCGGTTTCGCCGGCCAGCTTGGTGGCGCGCTGGAGCTGCTTGTCGAGGTTCTCCATGTCGTTATGCGGGAAAACGTAGCGTTTACCCATGTGCAGCCTCAAACCATCGAGAATGCAGGCATGAGAATCGGAATCGTAGACAATAACGTCTTTTCTGTCAACCAACGAATCGATGATAGAAACCATACCCTGGTAACCAAAGTTAAGCAGGTAGGCCGATTCTTTTTGTACAAATGCAGCCAGTTTATTTTCAAGTTCTTCATGGTATTTTGTCTGACCCGACATCATCCTGGCGCCCATGGGGTAGCCCATCCCGTATTTTTCGGCAGCTTCGGCATCAGCTTTTCTTACCTCAGGGTGGTTGGCCAGCCCAATGTAATTGTTCAGACTCCAGTTTAACACTTCTTTGCCCTTGAACATCATCCGGGGTTTTATTTCACCCTCCAGTTTTGGAAAAGTAAAATAACCGTGAGCAGCATTTTTATACTGACCTAGTGGTCCCGCATTCTTTTTAATCTTATCAAATATATCCACGGCTAAAATTTTTAAGTTAATACGTGTTGGAATTGGGAGCAAAATTAATTTTTTTTAGTCAGTTGCCAAACCCGGAAATATTTTCAGACTTAATACGTTTAGTATTAGACTGCTCTAATCGGGCTGTGCGTCTGTTACAGAGACTTTTCTAAATATGTTATAATGTTGATAAGCTGTTGTCCCGGAAGGACATTACATCGGATTCCAGTTGTATATCTCTGAAGGATGACCCCACTAATAAAAAATGATGGATGGTTGATGTATGTTCACAAACATTATTTTTCGGAGAACGTCTAAAGCCAGGCCGAAAAGATTCGGTAGAGAAATAGTCCGCATTGAGTTCTCGTTTTATCGTGCTGAAAATAACCGCAAAAAAATAGCATAATTGTTTCGCCCTTTAAAGGATTGTAGTAATTTTGCACAACATTTTCGAAAATGAGATATAAAGTATTCATTTACATATTACTTCTGGCACTGGTTAGTTCATGCGGCCAATATGAGAAGGTACTGAAGAGTACGGACTATCAGTATAAGTACAAAAAGGCTGTTGAATATTATAACGATGGCGACTTTATCAGGGCTGCCACCATACTCGACCAGGTATACGATGTTTTCCGCGGTACGGTTAAGGCCGATACGGTTGCGTACTACCGTGCCGAGAGCTATTATCATCAGAACGACTATATTATGGCCAGTCATTATTTTGAAGAGCTGGCTAATACGTTTCCCAACAGCGTTTACGAGGAGGAATCGTCGTTTATGACCGGGTATTGCTATTACAAGCTTTCACCCCGTCCGAGCCTCGACCAGGAATATACGTTTAAGGCTGTCAATACCCTGACGTTGTTCCTGATCAATCATCCTTCAACCACAAGGGTTGACGAGGCAAACCGGATCATTCTGGACATGCGCGAAAAACTCGTTGAAAAATCCTTTCTCAATGCCAAACTCTATTTTGACCTTGGTGACTATAAATCGGCCATTATCGCGCTGCGTAACAGCCTGGGTGATTTCCCGAACACCGAGCACAGGGAAGAACTGATGTTCCTTATCCTGAAATCGTCTTACCTTCTGGCTGAGCACAGTGTTGAAAGTAAAAAGCTCGAGAGGTACCAGTCTACGGTTGACGAGTATTATTCGTTTATCGGGGAATTCCCCGAAGGCGAATATGCTGATGAGGCAAAAGATATCTACAAAGATTCTATGAAATCTTTAGGTCAGGAAGTAAATTAAATCATAATAACAACATGGTTGACTACAAAAAAAGCAAAGCACCGGCTACCACAGTAACCCAGGATACTAAGATCCTGAGTGCTGAAACCGGCAATATTTACCAATCTGTAATGATCGTCGCTAAGAGGGCCAATCAGATCAGTGTTGAAATGAAGCAGGAGCTGAATCGTAAGCTTGAAGAGTTCGCGTATTATACCGATAACCTTGAAGAAGTGTTTGAAAATCGCGAACAGATCGAGATCTCCAGGTTTTACGAGCGTCTGCCTAAGCCCTCATTGATTGCTTTGCAGGAATATCTCGACGACGAGATTTATTACCGTCTCTCTGAAGCCAGGGCTAAGGAAGAACCCGAAGAGACCGAATAGAGAGGCTTACCTGAGGCACCATTAGTGTTTCCCGGAACGGTGCCCCGGCAATGACTCATTAATCCGGATGCGTTGCACCTCATACCTTACGTTGTGATTTTAAAAGGTAAACATATTCTGCTTGGTATCACCGGAAGTATTGCTGCCTATAAATCAGCACTACTTGTGCGCTTGTTGGTCAGGGAAGGTGCAGAAGTTAAAGTTCTCCTTTCCCCTTTTGCGGAAAAATTCGTTACCAGGGGTACACTCGCTGCCCTTTCGGGAAATCCCGTTCTGTCCGGTTTTTTTAAAACCGACGGTACCTGGAACAGCCATGTGGATATGGGAGCATGGGCCGATCTTTTTCTTATCGCACCGGTAACGGCAAATACAATGGCGAAGATGGCCGGCGGGCAGGCCGACAACCTTCTGCTGGCTACATACCTCTCGGCCAAATGCCCTGTGATTTTTGCCCCGGCAATGGACCTCGATATGTACCGCCATCCTTCAACCCTGGCAAACGTTGAGAAGTTGCAGTCCTATGGGAATATCCTGATCGAACCCGACACTGGTGAACTGGCCAGCGGTCTGCATGGGAAAGGACGAATGAAAGAACCCGAAGATATTCTCAAAACCGTCGAAGCGGTGCTGTCAGAAGACAACGAAAAAAAAAACTGATTTCCAGAAAGGTCCTCATTACCGCTGGGCCGACATTTGAACCCATCGATCCTGTCAGATATATTGGTAACCGCTCGTCCGGGAAAATGGGCTACGCGATAGCCGAAGGTTGCGCACAGCTTGGCGCTGAAGTGATCCTCGTTAGCGGACCAGTGAACATAAAAGCCGTCCATCCTGCTATCAAAGTCATCCCTGTCGAAACAGCCGGCGAAATGTTCCAGGCTGCAAAAGCAAATTTTTCTTCTGTCGACGTGGCCGTATTATCGGCAGCCGTGGCCGACTTCTCGCCCGAAGAAACCTTCTCATCAAAAGTAAAAAGGGGCAACAACGATCTGACATTAAAGCTAAAACCAACGAGCGATATTGCTGCGGCACTCGGGCTGATGAAAAACCGCCATCAGCTTCTGGTGGGCTTTGCCCTGGAAACAGATAACGAAATGGAGAATGCCAGACGAAAACTTGCAAAAAAGAACCTGGATTTTATAGTGCTTAACTCACTGAAAGATGAAGGTGCCGGATTTCAAACCGACACAAACAAAATTACCATTATTGATAAAAACAATATTATTAATAAATTTGAGTTAAAATCCAAGACGGATGTAGCCGTTGATATCGTAGAGAAAATAGCAGTGATGTTGGAGCAACTCAGTGATGAAAACACGGCATGATCAGGCCTTTGCCGGCACGTCGCCCCACTGGCCTTAATCACCGTAATGGTTATACTGGTCGCTAATAAACATCGTTCGTTTTGCCGGTTAAAATACGTCCCGTAAAATTCCCTTCAAGACTGGTATATAACCGGGTCGCAATTGTAAAAAATTAGATAATGAGAAAGTTAATCAGTATTATAGCCGTTTTATTAATCCCTCTTAGCTTATTTGGCCAGGAACTGAAATGCGATGTGCAGATCGTTACCCAACAGATCCAGGGTACGAACAAACAGGTTTTTGAAACACTTCAGAACGCTATCTATGAGTTCATGAATAACCATGTGTGGACAAACCATGTTTTTGCACCCGAAGAACGCATCGAATGTACCATGCTGTTTAATATTACCGAACAGATCTCGGCCGATGAGTTTCGTGGCACCCTGCAGGTTCAGTCGCGCCGGCCGGTGTTCAACTCAAACTACAATACGGTGATGTTGAATTACATGGACAATGATATCCATTTCAATTATGTAGAGTTTGAACCACTGGAGTTTGATTTGAATTCAAACTTATCCAATCTAACGTCTGTTCTCGGTTATTATGCATACGTCATTCTGGCACTCGATTACGATTCGTTTTCGATGCTGGGTGGGACACCTTTCTGGGAGAATGCTGAAAAGATCGTCGACAATGCACAGAACGCACAGCAAAAAGGGTGGAAACCGTTTGAAAATACAAGTCATCGTAACAGATACTGGCTGGTCAAAGATTTCCTCGACAAGGAATACCAACCGTGTCGACAATTCCTTTATCGCTATCACAGGCTGGGGCTTGATATTATGGACAGTAAGGTTGTTGAAGGCAGGGCCGAAATTGCCAAAAGCCTTGAACTGCTTCAGAAGGTCTACCGTCAGAAACCCGACCCCTTCATGCAGCCCCTACATATGATTTTTGATGCCAAAGCCGACGAAATCGTTAAGATATTTTCGGAATCGTTTCCCGAAGAAAAAAACAGAGTCTACCAGATCCTTACGGAAGTAGACCAGGCCAACTCGAAAAAATACCAGTCTATACTGGACAGCCCGGGCCAGTGATCGTTGAATTAATGAAATGCCTTCTATGCTCAGATCACTCTCCATCAGCAATTATGCCCTAATCAGGGACCTGAAAATAGGTTTCTCACCTGGACTGACAACCATAACCGGTGAAACAGGTGCAGGGAAGTCAATCCTTCTGGGAGCACTGTCCCTGATCCTTGGGCAACGTGCCGATACCGCCGCTTTGCTTGAAAAAGAAAAAAAGTGTATCGTTGAAGGTATATTCGACAGTAACGGTGAAAACCTAAGCCGGCTACTCGAAGAAAACGACCTCGATGCAGGTGAACAGGTCATTTTACGTCGCGAGATAAGCCCGACCGGGAAATCACGGGCCTTTGTCAACGATACTCCCGTCAACCTGCAGACCATGAGTGAGGTAGGGTTGAAACTTGTTGACATCCATTCCCAGCACCAAAACCTTGAGATCAATAACAATACGTTCCAGCTTAGCGTTATTGATGCTTTTGCCGGACTGGCTCCTGATGTGCAAGAATACCGGCGCCGGTTTAACGATTACAGAGCCCTGCAGAAAGAATATAACGTTCTGGTGTCATCGGAACAACAAAATAAAGCCGAGAAGGATTTCCTGGAATTTCAGTTCGCAGAACTTCGCGATGCCCGGTTGAAGGAAGGTGAACAGGATGAACTTGAAAAAGAACTGGATGTACTTACCCATGCAGAAGAAATAAAGAGTAGCCTGTATACGGTATGGCAAAATCTTACCGGCGAGGAAATAAACGTGATGAACCTGCTTAAAGGCAGTGAGCAACAACTATCTAAGTTGCAGTCGTTTCATAAGCCTTCAGAGGCCATCCTCGAAAGACTGAGCTCGGCTATCATCGAACTCAAAGACATTGCTTCAGAGACAGAGTCGGAAGCCGGGAAGGTGGACCACGATCCTGGTCGACTTGAATTTGTGCAGGATCGACTGGACCTGATATATAAACTCGAACAGAAACATGGTGCAACTGAACTGGATGAACTCATTCGTGTGAGAGATGACATTGATGCCAAACTGGGCGATCTTGGTTCACTGGAGAGCAGGCTGGAAGATCTTAAGACAAAACTTGGCCGTGAAGAAGCGTCCGTGCGGAAACTGGCCGAAGACTTGTCGGAAAAACGGCAAAAGGTCCTGCCGGGAATAAGTGAGCGCATCACTGGTCTCCTCGTTCAGCTAGGTATCCCCAATGCTGTTTTCAAAATAGGAAATACACGCCTCAGCGACCCATCGGAATACGGGACAGATCATATCGAATTTCTTTTTACGGCAAACCGTAAGGCCGATTTGCAGGATATCTCAAGGATAGCCTCCGGGGGTGAACTGTCGAGGCTGATGTTGAGTATAAAGTATATTATTTCTCATTCTATCGGCTTGCCTACCATAATTTTTGATGAAATTGATACCGGTGTTAGTGGGGAAATAGCCCGGCGAGTGGCAGGTATTATGAGAGAGATCGCCATCGACAGACAGGTTTTTGCCATTACCCATCTTCCCCAGGTAGCTTCCAGGGGTGACCAGCATTACCTTGTATATAAAAGCGACACCGAAGAGGGAACAGCTACAAGGATGAAACTCCTCGATGCTGACGGCAGGGAAAATGAGATCGCCAAAATGCTTAGTGGTGAACAAACTACCCAGGCCGCACTGGCTAATGCCCGTGAACTTCTTTCGGGAGACTGAACCATTTGCCGTAAACAATACTGGTCGATTCCGTGTTTCTACCTCCCGGATACAGACAAATTCATTCCCGTTATAACTCAAATACTGTAGCCAATCTTTCCGGTTAAACTTTATTTAATCTAAATTTGCGGAGCAAATAAAAACTTATTGAATCATGGCATATAATTTACTGAAAGGCAAGAAAGGAATAATTTTCGGGGCATTGAACCAGATGTCCATCGCATGGAAAGTGGCCGAACAGGCGCATGAAGAAGGGGCGCAATTCACCCTCTCCAACACCCCGGTAGCTCTGAGGCTTGGTGCTCTTGACCAGCTGGCAGAAAAAACCAACGCAATGATATGTCCCGCCGATGCAACCAATGTTGAAGACCTTGAAAAAGTCTTCAAAGATTCTATGGAATACCTGGGCGGGAAAATCGATTTTGTATTACATTCCATCGGGATGTCACCCAACGTCAGGAAGGGAATACCTTACGACGGCATCGACTACAATAATTTCCAGAAAACGCTCGATATTTCCGCACTCTCCTTTCACAAGATGATCCAGGTTGCCCGCAAACTCGATGCTGTCAACGACTGGGGATCTATTGTGGCTCTTAGTTATGTGGCTGCCCAGCGAACACTCTTCGGCTATAACGATATGGCCGATGCCAAATCGCTGCTCGAATCCATCGCCAGGAGTTTTGGATATATTTACGGACGGGAAAAGAAGATACGTATCAACACCATCTCTCAGTCACCGACCATGACCACCGCCGGGAGCGGCGTAAAAGGGATTGACACACTTATCGACTTCACCGACAGGATGTCGCCTCTCGGAAATGCAAACGCTGAGGATTGTGCCAACTATTGTATTACCCTTTTCTCCGATCTGACCAAAAAGGTGACCATGCAAAACCTCTTTCACGACGGGGGCTTCTCCAGCATGGGTATGAGTGAAAAAGCCATTATTCAGTACAATAAAAGCTTTGAGGAATGCCCTTAACCCTTTGAAACGTCTCTGATACGTCATGCTTCTTCTCCTTTACCGGTTTTTTCAATACAGCATTATACCGAGAGAAATATAGTTGGTTGGTATGATTTCATGCGCTTCCGGATATTGCCGTGACCGTTTGGGATTTTAACCGGGTATTCAATTTTTTTGTTATCTTGGGATTTTTCTAATGGTGCTCTTTGACTGGTGAATATATTTGAGCCCGTGCTATGTGGTTTGGGCCTTTTTTTTGTGCCGGGCCGGTTGCAGGTTATATGTTACCGGTTGCATGGCATTTGATATACGGGCGCACGGCCGTACCCCCATACGTTTAATTTATGCATGATATGATAACCTCGGTATTGCTTATCCTCTTTTATTTCCTGTTCCCGGTTTTTGTGATTTTCCTCGTTGGCAGATATTCGCTAATCAGAAAAATCGGTGCCATAGTCATTTGTTATATTGCAGGCTTGCTTCTCGGTAATGTAAACATCCTTCCTGCCGGTGTATACCCGTTGCAGGACATCATTACATCCATCACCATCCCCCTGGCTATCCCGCTTCTCTTGTTCTCTGAAAATATTAAAAAATGGCTCACAATGGCAAGAACTACTTTTTTGTCGTTGCTGTTGGGTCTGGTATCCGTAGTGATAATGATATCGCTCGGTTATCTCATCTTCCGGAACGTAATCCCTGAAGCATGGAAGATTTCCGGGATGCTTGTCGGTGTATACTCCGGCGGCACACCAAATCTGGCCGCCATTGCCGAAATGCTTAATGTCCCTTCCGAACTTTATATCCTGACACATACCAGTGACCTGATCATTGGCGCGTTCCTGCTGTTATTTCTCATTACAGGAGGACAAAGATTCTTCCTGTTGTTCATGAAACCTTATAAGCACCATGAAGGAGAGGATGTGCAAAATCATACCTCAGAGGTTGTGGATGATTTTGAGTCATACGACGGGTTTTTCAGGAAGGATACCTTTCTGCCGCTGCTCAGAGCTTTGGGTTATACCATCCTGATATTTGCTACGGGAGGTGGGCTCAGTCTGCTCTTTCCAAAAAACTTCGCCCCCGTGGTTGCCATTCTGACCATTACGACACTTGGGATACTGGCTTCCCTGGTTCCAAGGGTTAACAGGATTAAGAAAACTTTCCCGCTGGGCATGTATTTCATCCTGGTTTTCTCGCTGGTTGTGGCCTCCATGGCCGACCTTGGGAAAATGGTCGGGAACGGTCATTCGATCGTTCTTTGGTCGATTTTCCTGTTTATC
>DASQZK010000421.1:0-2271 GCA_035638735.1 Bacteroidales bacterium | reverse complement strand
CCATCTCATGCGCAAAAGGAGCAGGTGATCAAGCTGTTGAAAGAAGACCGGCTAGACTCAAATCAGATTGCGGAAATGGTCGGTGTGTCCGCACCTACGGTATGGGCATTTAAAGCGCATTATAACATGGGAAAATATGATAAAGACATTTCTTAAGGTTGGGATTCATAGCTTGATCCTTTTTTAAGGAAGTATTAGATTGTAAAAATAAAGTTAATTGAGCACTCCCTTTAACATTGATATACAGAATGGAGGATGCATGTTAGAACCAATAGAGATCGATCCAAAAACATTTCTTCGCGAGCATTGCAGCCTACCTTCACTACCTGAAGCAGTGATACGTATTCAAGGTATGATGCAAGACGAAGCAACAGACATCAACGTGATAGCAGAGATCATCTCCGGAGATCCAGCGCTGGCCGCTCAGGTATTAGCAGTTGTTAACAGTGCATATTATTCACTTCCCAAGACGACTTCAAACATTAAGTATGCCGTTGCATATTTAGGACTCAGTGTTATACAACGGATCGTGATTTCTGTCGGTGTCGTTAATTCAATAGGAATCAAAGAAAAGAGTGAGCTTAACAACTATTGGTATCACTCTTTCTTTGCAGCGCTGACCACGAAGTATTTGGCTAAAAAATTCTATGGTTACTTAGATCCTGAAGAGTTATGGACAGCATCCATACTCCATGATATTGGTAAGTTGGTATATATCAAATTTTTTCCTGAACATTACACAGAGCTCAAACGGTATTGTGAACAAAATGGTTGTTTATTCTCAGAAGCAGAAGAACATTATAAACTGCCTGCCAGTTCTTACTTAGGCGCTCTTTTATGTCATCATTGGAGGCTGCCGACCAAAATTGAGGATGCATGTAGATATCATAATCTATATCATATGTCTGAGCAAGGATCAGATTTTCAGACCATAATCGCTTTAGGAAATCTTCTTGCAACGTTGTCCGCAGGTGGCTTGAACGAATCCTGTAAAAACAGGATAAAAGAAGCCGCTGTGAACACTTTTAAATTGTCATCAGACACTTTTATTTCAATCATGGCGGATGTTTATGAATTAGAATCCGAAGCAGAAAAATTTATGAGAAGTTTATGAAGAATCACATCCATCCGAAGCGTCCGCCTTCCAGACCGCCAAGCCGTCCGCCCAGGCTGACACCGCTGCCTTCAAGAAGATAACATTGCAATCACCGATTTCAATCGGGGGAAACGGGGTCGTTGTGATTGGATTCAAACCGTTTACTTGTTTTTAACATGGGGGACTTTCTGATGGCAAAAAAACCAACCTATGAAGAATTGGAACAAAGGGTCAATAGGGTTGAAAAAATGTTACTTGAACAAAGTTCCCTTGAAAGTGCACTTCGAAAAAACGAAGAACTTCTAAAGGCAACGATGGAATCGACTGTAGATGGAATCCTTGTGGTTGATAAAAACGGAAAAGTCAGCCTTGTTAACAAACGATTTTCACATATATGGAATATTCCAAATGAACTCATTGAAACCAGAGATGACAAGAGCTTGCTTAATTATGTTTTAGACCAGTTGTCAGACCCTGAGGCGTTTCTCTTAAAAGTTGAGGAACTATACAATTCACCAGATGAAGATATTGATACCATCTACTTTAAAAACGGACAGATTTTAGAGCGTTATTCTTGTCCGTTGATGCAAAATGGAAAAATTTCCGGACGTGTATGGAGTTTTAGAGACGTCACCGAACAAAAACAAGCTATCAAAGCTTTGCGAAAAAGTGAGGAGCGACATCGAATATACTTTGAGAATATATCTGATGTTATATTCTCAACAGATGTTGATTTTAGAATTATCGACATATCCCCTTCTGTAGAAAGGATACTTGGATACAAACCCGAGGAAATGATCGGAAAGCCCATACAGGATTTGAATGTCCTTGACCCGAATTCATTGGAAAAGGCTTTCTCTGACATGATGAAAGTCTTTTCAGGAGAACGGATTCCTTTGTCTCAATACGAATTTATTTCCAGAGACGGAACGAAGAAGTTCGGTGAGGTCAGCGCCGCCCCTTTAATTCGTGAAAAAAAAGTTGTCGCCATGATTTCAGTTGCAAGGGACATCACCGAACGCAAGCGTTTTGAGGATGCTTTGAAACAAAGTGAAGAAAAATATCGTATCGTTCTGGAAGCAAATCCTGATCCTGTTGTCGTTTACGATATGGCGGGTAAGGTAACCTACTTTAACATAGCCTTCACAAATGTTTTCGGATGGACATTAGAAGAA
>DASQZK010000420.1:0-2326 GCA_035638735.1 Bacteroidales bacterium | reverse complement strand
GTTCCACTACCTAAATATTTTCAGATATTCATGCAGCGCGTACAGTCGATTCCTGGCGTATCCGGTCATCTCCTGTAAAATGCCAAGCTTTTCCAATTCGCTTATCAAGCGGTTTGTGGTTGCTGCCGTAACCCCGAGTTTTTGTTCTGCCTCCCGTGGAGAGACAATCGGAGAAGAATACAACTGCAATAAAAGCTCTTTCGCCAGTTTTTCCCTTTTCCCGAGACTTTTAATCTGCTCCCGGTATGAATCCCGGAGCGTTCCAATATCCACAAACGTTTTTTTACTGTTTTGTACGGTTTGGATTACCCCAGTGAGGAAAAACCGTAACCAGTGATCCAATGAATCGGTAAATCTTACCCGCTCCAATGCCTGGTAATATTCCATTCGATTTCGTTCAAAGAAATCAGAAAGGTAGAGGACTGGTTTTGCCATCAGCTTCGATTGCAGCAGTTGCAGCGTAATGAGTAAGCGCCCTATCCTTCCGTTCCCGTCGAGGAACGGGTGAATCGTTTCAAATTGGTAATGACTGACAGCTATCCGAATCAGGGCTGGCAATTGCCTGGTTTCTCCATGCCAGAATTTTTCCAGGTCAGTGAGCAGGTCCGGCAGATCTTCATGAGCCGGAGGCACAAAGGTTGCACTTTTAATATCTGCACCACCGATCCAGTTCTGGCTCCTGCGGACTTCACCGGGTAACTTGTTTTCGCCTCGAACACCGGACAACAAAATTGCGTGAGCTTCTTTTATCAGGCGCATGGAAAGTGGAAGTTCCTGCATTCGATCAATGGAGTAATTCAATGCCCGGATGTAATTACGTACCTCCTCCCAATCATCCCGTTTTTCATTCGAAATGTTGTTTTCGGAAAGTACCGCTTCATCAATATTGGTCCGGGTACCTTCAATCCGGCTTGATGTAGTTGCCTCTTTTACCTTGTGCATTTCTATGAAAAAATTCACATCAGGCACCAGGTCTGCAAAGGCATTCAACTCCCCGATAAACCGGCTTGCATCCGACAGAAGCTCCAGAATCGCATCGGACTGCCACTCAAAAGGATTTGCCAAAAGAGATGGCAAAAAACTTTTATATTGATACTGCTGTTTGTATGTTCCTGCTTTATACGTCATGTTTACGATTTAAAGTTAAAATATGGAACACTATATTTTAAGTTTATCTACGAAGTTAAAATAAAAAATGATATATTTTAAGATTATCTACCGATATTTGATTTTCGGACTGTAAATCAGAAGCCGGAATAATCTCTTTATGAACTTCCAGACAAGCTTTTATATAAAGTCAATTATTTCTCCGACTACTTTCTAAAATTCGCCAGTTTTTTCGCCAGCCTCCCTGCAAAGCCATGTTAATCAATGGAATATTTTACATAAAAAGAACAGTTAATTATAATGGTGTAAAACCATAAATCGCTGTGTAAATTTGTGTCTGTAAAATTGATTTCAGCATGAGATAAAAAAGAAAGTCACGGTTGTTTTTTAGTTTTAAAGTGCTTAAACAATAAAAACTTAACAACCATGACTTTCGAAGAACAGGACCAAATTACGAAGAAGAGCTTAGATGAGCAGCTTGTTGAGCTCATCAATTTTGATGGAGAGGATTTAATGACCAGGATTTTACGATCAGGGATCCAACAGCTCATGGAAATGGAGCGAGACGAACATATCGGAGTCGGCTGCTATGAACGCGGCGAAGACCGGAAGGACTATCGCAACGGATACAAGCCAAGGACTCTGTATACGCGCGTTGGTCCGCTGATTTTGCAGGTTCCTCAGACCCGTGACGGTCAGTTCTATCCTTCGATTCTGGAGCGGTACCAGCGAAGTGAGAAAGCCCTTGTATTGGCCCTGGCAGAGGCCTATTTGCAGGGAGTGTCAACGCGGAAGATGAAAAAGGTTACCGAGGAATTGATGGGAAAGCAGTTTTCCCATACCTCTATCAGCCGCTTTACGACCAATCTGGATGCAGAGCTGGATGCCTGGCGGGATCGATCCCTTAAGGGGGAGTTTCCTTACGTTATCGTTGATGCCCGTTATGAGAGCTGTCGGGTTGACAATAAGATCATTGACATTGCTGTTCCGGTCGCTATAGGGATCGATTCTGAGGGACATCGTCATGTATTGGGGTTAGATACAGCCTGGTCAGAGAGTGGAGATTCCTGGGACCGTTTCATTGGTAGATTAAAGGAAAGAGGATTAAAGGGAGTTTTACTATTTACCAGTGATGCCCATCCTGGGATCCATCCTGCAATAAAGAAACACTTCCCGGGATCTGTATGGCAGCGTTGCCAGTATCATTTCAGGGTAAAAG
>DASQZK010000419.1:0-2135 GCA_035638735.1 Bacteroidales bacterium | reverse complement strand
GAAAGCCTCTTTCTGCAAGCCTCCGCTGTCGGTAACCACGAAAGCGCAATGTTCAAGAAGCATGGCCATGTCAAGGAAACCAACGGGATCAACCGGTTCAAATTCCAGTTTCAGTCCACTTTCACTGATGATTTTACGGGTTCTGGGATGGAGGGGAAGAATAATCTGGTAGGTATGCTTTAGCTCATTCAGCCCGGCCACAATTTCTCCAAGTCTTTCAGGATCGTCAGTATTCTCCTGCCGGTGAAAAGTACACAATACGAATGGCTTATCACCGTGGGATAAACGGGATAAAACAGATGAATACTTTCTGGCCTTTTCGGTGTAAAAGATAGCTGCATCCTGCATCACATCACCGCTTAACATAATTTTAGAAGGGAAATGATCAAATCCTTCTTTTTCCAGATTCATGACGGCCAGTTTGGTCGGACAAAAAAGCAGGTCAGATATCCTGTCGGTAAGTATGCGGTTCACCTCCTCGGGCATCTGCATATTAAAGGAGCGCAGTCCGGCTTCGATATGTGCCACCGGAATATGTAATTTTTTCGCTGCCAGCGCCCCGGCCAGGGTGGAATTGGTATCGCCGTACACCACCATCATGGCCGGTTGTTCCTGTTGCAGAATCTTTTCGGTTTCTTCCAGCATCCGGCCGGTCATGGCTCCATGTGATAAGCTATGGATATTGAGGTTACAGGCTGGCTCGGGTATTCCCATCTCAGTAAAAAAAATACGGGACATATTTTCATCAAAATGCTGACCGGTATGAACCATTACCTCCTGCAATCCCTTCTTTGCAAAAGCATTGGTTACAACCGAAGCTTTAATAAACTGAGGTCTTGCGCCTACTATCGTTACGATCTTGTTGTTCATTTGACAATATTGTTCAGTATTTCAGCCATTTCTCCTGTCAGTGCTTTCCGTGAATATTTTTGCACCGGGGTCGACAATAACGGATCATTACCTGCCAGATATTCCTCATAATGCTGTTTCAGGTATTCAAATATCCCCTTTTGATCGGTGAAATCAAAAATTTCTCCGCTTTTTGTTTCCTGTAGCAAACTACTTACCTCTCCTTCTTTGGGGCCAACAGCCAGAATGGGATGGCGCACGGCAAGGTATTCAAACAACTTGCCGGTAAGAATTCCTTTCGCATTTGGTGTGTTGTTTACGGGAAGATACAAAAGATGTGAACGGCGCAGTTCTCCAATTGCTTCCCGGTGAGGCAGGTATCGTTGAATATTTGTATAAGCCTGTAAATCATTCTGTTCAATCGCTTCCTTTACACTAAGGTCAAGCTTACCAATCAGTTCAATGCGGATAATGTTTTTTTCGCCGTTTATACTATCGATCAGCTGACGAACAGCTTTCCAAAAAGCCGGATGATTCCGGTCTTTATTCATGGCCCCGACATGAGCAATAGTAAATTCTTTATGTCGTTCAATGGGCTTCCCGGGAATATCAGCTTCATCATATCCGTTGGTGATCACATGTACCCCACGGTTGCCAATTCGGCCCAATTCATCTGCCAGCACACGTCCGACAGCAACCACCGCACTGGCTTCCCTGAGTACCACGCGTTCCATTTCCTGGTGTTTTCGGTCGGCCTTTTCAGAAAGCATCAGGTGATGGTAAAAATCGATGCCTGTCCACGGATCACGAAAATCAGCCAGCCAGGGTATATTCATCCTTCGATGCAGCTTTTGCCCGATCATGTGCATGCTGTGGGGCGGACCGGTTGTTACCAGGGCATCCACAGGATGATCTTCCAGGTACTGCGTAAGAAATTTAACAGAGGGGTTGATCCAGTATTTCCGGGCATCCGGAATAAACAAGTTACCACGAACCCAGATTGAAAGTTTTTCCAGCCTGCCGGGTTTCTTCTCCTCACTCAGGAAACCTGCCTGTACTTTGGCATCTTTTTTTTGCCCGGTAAACCTTTTATAGATGGCATAGGGTTCCCAAATGTGCCTTTTCACCACCTCCAGCTCATCTGGTAATTCTTCCAGCAATGTTGAATCCTCTACCGGAGCCTCAGGATTCGACGGGGTATAGATCACCGGTTCCCAGCCAAAATTTCGCAAATACTTCACAAACTTCAGCCAGCGCTGAACTCCCGCCCCTCCGCTGGGTGGCCA
>DASQZK010000418.1:0-2590 GCA_035638735.1 Bacteroidales bacterium | reverse complement strand
GCCGTAACCCACACGCATAGATCAATACAATCATTGTCTTGTGCTTTTTGTTTTTACACGCCTGAAGTAATGCCTTTCACCTCACCGGCTGATATTACCCCGGGTAACTTTTTTCTCCTATCGGTCTGTCAATCCATAACCAATATCATTACGTATAAAAACCCTTTCTCCTGCCATGAAGCAAGTTCCGGTAGTCTTTAACCAGAATCCCGGAATATCTGCAATCGTTTATTTATCACGTAAAAGCACTTCCTGGCCGCAAAACAGGCCCCTGGAAGCAACTCCAATCTTTGCTAATCGTATAAAGTGCAAAAAAATGTGTGTAATATTTATACATAATTGAGTAAATATTATACAACATGAATCATACAGCTTCTCATCAAAAGTGGCGTATCGTAAATTTATCCCGATAAATACTGTGGAAAAACCATCCTGGTTTTGATCCGGAGAAACTATCTTCAAAAATAATTCCGATACCAACGCTGATTTTTCACTCTTTTTCCCATAAAGGGATAGAAAGATGTGTGAATGATGAACCGCAGTATTTTTATACCGGGACTTCTGTGGCTTTTGTGTGCCAGAGGAGCTCTCTGCCAGTCAGTGAAATATGACAGGACATCGCTCCCGGAGATTAGCCTCGAGGAAATAATCGCAGGTACAGACGATGAATCGCGGGCTTATGAAATATATGAGAACCTCACCGACCTGGCTGATAATCCGCTGGACATCAATAACGCCACCGGGGAAGATCTTGCGCGATTGTATTATCTGAACGATTTTCAGATATACTGTATCCTCGATTACCACGAATCGTACGGCGACTTGTTAAGTCTTAATGAGCTGTATCTTATTCCGGGCCTCAGGGAAGACCTGGTGAGGCATATCCTGCCCTATGTCACCACCGGAACACCTTCCCTGCGCCCGGTTTCGTCATCGAAACATCTCTATCTGAAGCACAGGCTGATCGTGAGGACACTTTTTTCATGGCCACCTAAAGCCGGCTTCGACACCTCGTTCGACTCAACAAAACGTTTCAGGGGACCACCGGTTTCGAGGCTTATGAAATATGAACTGAAAACGAACAAGAACATACAGGCCGGTTTCACCTGCGAAAGTGATCCGGGTGAGCCGTTCGAATGGACACCGGAACGCCACGCATTCGATTTTAACTCGGCATATCTGGAAGCGGACCATGCCGGGCCTTTCCGGAAAATCGTAGCCGGCGACTTCAGATATGAGTCGGGCTGCGGGCTCATCAACGGTGGCGGCAGGAACGGAAAATCACCGGAAGTGATCCTGAAGCAAAAGAATGCCGGCATACGTCACTATTCATCCGCAGGTGAATCGGGATTCAGGAGGGGTATTGCTGCCATGCTCGTCCACGGGAAGCTGTCGGGTCGATGCATGTTTTCACGGGTGAAAAGACCGGCCATTGTCATGACGGCCGGCCACAGCAGCCGGGAATTCACCAGCCTCGACCGCGCCGGTCTGTACAGAAACAAAAGTGAGGAAGCTCTTAAACACAACATCAAGGAAACACAGGCCGCCACAGGCATTGGCTGGCAGAATGGCACATTCGCATTGAACTACAACTTCCTGGCACAGCACTTCAATCTGCCCTACCGGCACAGGATCCTGACGGACCGGTTCTCTGCCACACGTGACGACAGGTTGCTCTTATACCATTCCCTTGATTACAGCTTTCGCCGGAGCCTCTTCCTGGTTAGTGGCGAGGCAGCCATCGACAAACAATGGAACCCGGCCTTTATCACCAACCTGACGGCATGGCTTCACCCCTTACTTACGATCTCGATGAATTACAGATATTATGCCCCGAAATATATGAGCCTGAATGCCTCAGCTTTCTCCGAATCGGATGTGCGCAATGAAGAAGGTTTTTATTTCGGCCTTGAGGCTTACCCGTTCCGTGCCCTTAAACTCAGCTTTTACCTCGACCAGTATCGTTTCCCCTGGCTGAAATACAATGGCATTGCCCCGGAAAGAGGGCACGATGTTTTGTTGAAGCTGGACATCACACCAGGCAAGTCTTGCGAAATCGTCAGCCTGCTGAAATACGAAGAGAAAGAAACAGGGGTCACAAGAGACCATCCCGGCATCGGAAGTACCGGGCACCGGTCAGACCTTCGGTGGACCAGCCAGGTGGTGTTCACCTTGAACGACAACATGCGCTTTAAAACGAAGATCGATTATCGCCGTTCGGTCGACACAACGCTGATGAATGCGTACAACGGCATTTTCATGTCACAGGATATCGGCCTTCACCTGTGGAATGATCGTATTGCACTGAATCTGCGCTATGCACTATTCGACTCCCCCGATTGGTCAACACGGATATATGCTTACGAGAATGACCTGCTGTACAGATTCTCGACCCCGGCATTTTACCGTCGCGGCAGCCGGTGGTACATGTCCGGAAAGATAAAACTGGTGAAGCGGGCTGACCTGTGGTTTAAATATGCTGCTACCAGTTATACCATGCCATATATTTCGGGAACCGGACCCGATAAAAGGGAGGGAATGGTGTACCGGGAGTTGGGGATGGAGGTGGTGGTGAGACTTTAGTTATTTG
>DASQZK010000417.1:0-3211 GCA_035638735.1 Bacteroidales bacterium | reverse complement strand
TACCAGCCATCGGACTGGTTTTGACTGGTTCCGGTCTTGCCGCCCATTTCGGCTTCGAATTTATAAAACCACCTGAGCCGGTAGGCCGTCCCGCGGTTTACCACGTTATCGAGAAGCTTTACCATCAGGTAAGCCGTCTGGTCGCTGATGGCTTCCTGCTCCTTGGGTTGAAAGGAAGATATGACGTTGCCGTAGCGGTCGGTAATTTTCGTGACATAAACGGGTTCAATGTATACCCCTTTGTTGGAAAAGGTATTAAAAGCCCCGACCATTTCTTTCAGGGAAATGTCGGAAGTACCGAAAATGACAGAAGGCACTGCTGCAATGTCACTGGTAACCCCCATTTTCCTGATTACGTCAATCACGGCCTGCGGATTGAATTGTTTCACCAGCCAGGCGGCGATATAGTTGGATGAAGCGGCCAGGCCCCATTCCAGTGTCACCATTTTGCCCTCCATCTCGTAATGTCCTGAATTACGGGGTGTCCACACCGAATCATGGTCCATGAAGGTAACCGGCGTGTTTGAAACAAGGTCACAAGGCTTATATCCTTCCTGCATAGCCAGTGTGTAAAGGAACGGTTTGATGGTCGAGCCCACCTGGCGTTTTCCCTGGGTCACATGGTCGTATTTGAAATACTTGATATGATGATCGCCGACATAGGCCTTTACATGGCCACTGACAGGCTCCATAGCCATGAAGCCGGTCCGGAGAAAATACTTGTAATACCTGATGGAGTCGTAAGGTGTCATCACCGTATCAATGTCGCCATTCCACGAAAAGACACGCATCTCTCTTGGTGTTTTAAAATTCTCCAAAATGGAATCCATGGGCATGTCGGCCGAACGCAGGCGACGGTAACGATCGGTGCGTCGCAGGGCCATCATCATGATGTGATTTATCTCCTTGCGGGAAAGATCCTTTGAGAAGGGTGCGTAGGACACGCCTTTCTTTTCCCTGAAAAACTCATCCTGCAGCGGACCCAAATGCTCGGCTATGGCTTCTTCGGCATATTCCTGTATCCGCGAATCGATGGTCGTATAAATTTTCAGCCCGTCGGTGAATATATTATAAGGTGTACCGTCTGGTTTAAAATTCTTGTTAGCCCATCCGTAAAGAGGTTCATCCACCCACCGTGCCGAGTCCTGCCTGTAAAGTTCGTAGGAATAATAGTTTTCCCTTTCGGGTTTGGCAGCTTTCAACGTCTCCCTGAGGAACGTCCTGAAATGAGTAGCCAGGCCCGTGATGTGGCTCTGTACATTGTAATCGGTTACCAGAGGAAGCTGCATCACCGAGTCGCTGACCTCGCTATTAATAAAACCGTATTTTTCCATCTGGCTTAAAACCACATTTCGCCGCCTGATGGACCGTTCCGGGTTAAGGATCGGGCTGTAATAGGTCGGCGCCCTGAGCAAACCCACCAGGTCGGCGCTCTGCTGCAGGGTCAGTGAATCGGGTGTGGTATTGAAAAACATGCGTGAAGCCGATTTGATACCATAGGCTTCATGGCCGAAGGTAACCGTATTGAGATACATAACCAGAATCTCCTTCTTCGTATAATAGCGTTCAAGTCTCACGGCTGTATTCCATTCCTTAAACTTAACGATCACAAGATCGATCGTGCGCCTCAGCTTGCCGTGGTCTTCAAGGTTCCTGGTATTGAACAGGTTTTTGGCCAGCTGCTGGGTAAGCGTACTCCCGCCACCGGTATTTTGACCACCGAGAATGGTCTTTAATATCACCCTGAAAAGGCCGCGTACATCAATGCCCGAATGCCGCTCAAAACGAATGTCTTCCGTGGCAATGAGCGCATGAACCACATCGGGTGACAAATCCGCGTAGTCAACAAAAGACCTGTTCTCGATGTAATACTTACCTAAAAGCTGATTATCTTCGGTATATATTTCCGAAGCAAGATTGTTTTCAGGATTTTCAAGTTTTTTAAAGGTTGGGAGGTCTCCGAATTTTCCGGACGATATTAGTACGAATACCAGGACGATAACTAGTACGGGGATCGTAACGAGAGCCCAAAAAATCCTGAGATATAATTTTTTACGATTGCTTTCTGAAGCCATTTTAATTACTGGTTTGCAGCAAAAATAACAATAATTTTTATACCAAAATTTGAACTATGAAGATGTTTTAATTTACTTTGCAGGTTTTAAATACATCTCGGGAAGGAGTGTAACTCATGAAGGAAGAAAACCTCGTTATCGTTGAGTCGCCTGCAAAGGCGAAGACCATTGAAAAATTCCTTGGTAAGGATTTCCTCGTCAAATCCAGTTTTGGACACATTCGTGACCTGTCAAAGAAAAATCTTGGTATTGACCTTAAGAACAATTATAAGCCTGAATATATTGTACCATCGGACAAGAAAAAAGTCGTTGATGAGCTGAAGAAACTCTCCAAAGACGCTGGTACTGTATGGCTCGCATCTGATGAAGACCGCGAAGGGGAAGCTATTGCATGGCATCTGTACGAAGTGCTCAAACTCAACAAAGACAATACGAGACGAATTGTCTTTCACGAGATCACCAAAGATGCTATCCTCAATGCCGTTAAGAATCCGCGTTTCATCGACACTAATCTTGTAAATGCGCAGCAGGCCCGGAGAATTCTCGACCGGATCGTCGGTTTTGAGATCTCGCCCATTCTGTGGAAAAAGATCAAGCCGGCCCTTTCAGCCGGACGTGTGCAGTCGGTAGCCGTCAAGCTTATTGTGGAACGGGAACGGGAGATCAAAGCATTTACCAGTACCTCGGCCTTCAGGGTCATCGCCGGGTTCAACGTCGTTGACAAAAGCGGCAAGACGGTAACGTTCAGTGCCGAACTCGACAAACGCCTCCCTGATGCTGATGCCACCATGAATTTCCTCGGGAAGGTGAAAGATGCCGGTTTCAGTGTGCTGGATGTGACAAAAAAGCCCGGTAAAAAATCACCTTCACCGCCATTCACGACCTCCACCCTGCAACAGGAAGCAAGCCGGAAACTGGGGTATTCGGTATCCCAGACCATGACCATTGCACAACGGCTGTATGAAAGCGGGAAGATCACCTATATGAGAACCGACTCGGTGAACCTCTCCAAAGCCGCCATTGCGTCCTCGTCTGCCGTTATTGAAAAAGAATTCGGACAGGAATACGTCAAGACACGTAATTACGCCACCAAAACCAAAGGGGCCCAGGAAGCTCACGAAGCCATACGGCCCACT
>DASQZK010000416.1:0-2502 GCA_035638735.1 Bacteroidales bacterium | reverse complement strand
CCTTAAGTTTTACCTTTTGTTCCTCGTCAGGTAATTCCTCAATTACTTTTTTTACTTCTTCAGGTAATTTTGATTGAAAATCAGAATCGGATTTTTGTTCTGATTCTTTATTTATCTTTTCCCCGTTTTTCCCCTCTTCCTCATTAGGCATTTAAAACCTTTTTTCTTTCTTTTAAGATTTTTTCTTGATCAAACCCTTTATTTTCTAAAGCATCTAATAAATCTTTACTTATTACCTGCCAATCTTTTAATATAGCCCTTTCATCGGCTTCTTCAGGACTATCTGAAGTATTATAACTATAATATGAACCACTTAAATTAAATACAGATCCCATTCCAACTATAAATGACATTCTGGGTACCAAAAAGTCTGTAACGATTTTTTTCTTAATCTTTTTCATTGTGGATCACAATTAATGAAAATTAGCTTTTATTAAATTAACGATAGTAATTTAACTCTTATTTTAAATACTTCTTGTAAATATATAACTAATTAAAACAAATTCTAATTCCATTTAACGCCTAACACCTTAAAAAAGGACAATGTCAAGGGAATAGTCCTCACCTATCTGAAAAATATCAGTTCCTTTTCTTTTTATGTTATACTCTATCTATCCTGTGAAATACTGACGACCGGGTTAGGAGATCCTGGTTTCGGATTACCAAACTGGCAACCAAACACCTTACCGGGTTTATCTTTGGTCAGTGGACCAAAGCTGCCACGATCAACAACTCTCGGGACTATCCCAGATCTTTAACCGGCGATCAGCCTATTTCCCAATCAATACGCACGGTCCGATTTCTTTCGGACCTCTTAGGCGCTCGGGTTTATAGGCTGAGGCCAGTACCCTTGTTGGGCGACCCGCGTGGGCTGCCCCTTAAATCCTTTATAGGGTTCATTCCTGGCCAGGACGTGCCAGACGATTTTAGCCATCTCTTTGGCGACCACGGCCCGGGCCACGTTTTTACCGCTTCTTCGTTTGATCTTATTATAAAATTTCTTCACCGGTCCGTAATGGGTATATCCGGAGACCGCGGCTTGTCCGAAGGCCATGCGCAAATATTTATTCCCATCCTTACAACCGGATTTATGTCTGCGGGTTCCCCCGCTATCCTTGCTTCCCGGCACCAACCGGCAATAACTGACGAATTGTTTATCGGTGGGAAACCGCTGAATATCTCCTATTTCAGCCAGAATCGTCCAGCTGTTTACCATTCCCATGCCCGGGATCGGAGCTATAAGTTCGAGCTGACGGGTAAAATCCCCCATTTGCTCTATGGCTTTTTCCAAAACGTGGATATGCCCCTGAAGTCCTACTAACTCCTCGATCATTAACTCACTCTGCAGCCGGGCCGATGCGGGCAGTTGAGGCCGTAACCACTCCAGGAGTTGGCTCGGATACCGCCATCCCATGTCCTCTCCGATCCGGACATTATACTTGATGCCCAGATTCCATAGGGAGGATTGGAGTTTCCCCCGGCGCTGGATCATGCGTATCCCGAAAGCTTTCGGGACGGGTGAGTTCGCGCAGTTCCCGCTGGTCGGCACGAATCTGATAGGCTTCGGGAATCAAACCTACTCGCAGGAGTTCGGCTAAGGTTTTGGCGTCTACCTTATCGGTCTTGACCTTGGCATAGCTGATGGCTTTAACCATCTTGGCGTGAGCCAGTTTTAAGGGTATTTGGTGGTCCCGGAACCAGTCAGAGAGCCAATACCAGGAGCTCGTGCACTCGACCACAGCCTGAACCGGCTCCTGAAACTTACCAAAAAAAGTGTCTAAGCTGTTCGGGCAAGCCGGCATCTTCGCCTGACGAACCATTTCAGCATTGTCATTAATAGCAACGTTAACCATATTACGGGTATGAAGATCGATTCCAACATGAATCATGATGTCCTCCTTAGATTAATTAATAATGGGTTATTAACAATTTAAGTGAGGACATCCTTTTTGGAAAGATCAAGCGCATTAAGGGGACGTTTTTCGCTAAGCCTTTTCACTATTCTGTTCTTTTTTTTCGTTTTGTCTGTTAAATTACAGATCAAAAACGCCCCTTATGCGCAGGGTCGTTAGCCAAACCACATCACCTTGCCTGTCGAACTATTTATCAGTACATTTATAGTATATTAAAAGACCATAAACATACCATTATGAACACTATTTCAATTTCAAAAGATATTGAACCACTCTCGGAGTTCCGAAAAAGATCAGCCGATTTTATTAAACGTCTCAAAAAAGAAAAGCAACCTATCGTTTTAACTCAACATGGAAAAAGCGCCGCTGTTTTGATGGATGTGACGGAATTTGAACGTTTCACTAACAGACTTGAATTACTTGAAGACCTTCTTGAAGCCAAACAACAGGTTGAGAAAGGACAGACTTACACCATGGAGGAAGCTAAACAACGCATAGAAAGCCATTTATCTAAATGGAAGTAATTTTAACCGATCGCTTTCTTCAGCGTGTAGAAAATTACTCTGACTATATCGCTCTTGATGATATT
>DASQZK010000415.1:0-11916 GCA_035638735.1 Bacteroidales bacterium | reverse complement strand
GCCGACAAGACCAAGGCATGGATAGAACGGGTATCGGAATGGATTGTGGACGAAGAGAAAGATCTGCCCAACAAGCACCTTCTCTCGGTGGATTATACGAACGAAGGAGAACGGATCAAGGCGGAAAACCTGGATACCTACTGGAAAAATATTTCGGTGTTCAACCATCACTACGACCAGGATTCTAAATCGCTGACTCTGAATTACGATATTCCTAAGGCATTCACTTTCAACGAGACCGGCCTGATGCCGCCACTGACCCCGCAGTACCGCATTCAGGGTTGGAAGTACATGATGACCGGCGGGGCTTTGTATAATAACCTCGATTTCACTTTCCAGATGGGCAATGAAGACGGGTCGGGGAGTACGGAATTTGTATGCCAGTGGTATTCGGGTTGCACCCATCCTTACATGAAAGACCAGATGAGCGTTTTATTGTCGTTTATGAACTCGATAGATTTCGTCAGGATGCATCCATCCCGCCAGGTTCTGGCCCTGTACGAAGGCAGTGAGAACATCCGTTGCCTGGCCTGGGAAGGTCACCAGTACGCCTTATACTTCTGGGGTGGCAGCAAACCTGTCTTCAGGCTCACTGCCCCGGCTGGTAAATACAAGGCTGAATGGATTGATCCGGCGACCGGTGACCTGGTTCGTACAGATATGATCGACCATGACGGTAAGGATGCTATTCATTTCAGGGGACCGGAATATGTGGAGGATATGGCTTTGCGGGTGATGAGGGAACGGTAATACCGGAGGATACTGAAAATATAAAAAAGTGGTTCTTTGCAGGCATAAGAAGGTATTTCTGCTTAGGAGAAGTCCTGATTTAATCGTTACACGCCATGAGGAACTTTGCGGGGGCCGTTTTTTATCTTTATTAGTACAATAATACCATGTTTTTGGGAAAAAATTCCCTCCTGCTTCCGGCAAAACAGGCCATATTTGGTAAACAGAAATAGCCAACATTCAAAATGGTCTGCCAATGAATTATTTGTTTTCAGGTAAGTGGTTCTTTATCATTACGCTTTGTTGTGTATGGCTACCATGTCATCGCCTGTTGGCCCAGGATGATTTTCGTCATCCCAGGGGACTTCTTACTCCGGCCGATGTACCGGTTGTCAGGGGAAAGGTCCTGAAAGAGCCATTTGCAGGTATGCTTGCGGTTCTCAAGCAGAGTGGCTGGCAAATGCGCACAACGGTAGAGCCCGGTATTTCCGACAGTTCACGTGTTGCGCGCCGAATTTATGGGCTGAAATAATTGCGGGGAAACGATTGGACAATAAACATACTCTATATGGTTTTATTTTTTAGGATGATAAGATACGTCATGAAAGAAACAGCCCGGCTGCCGGGCATTTGCCTTATTCTGGTGAGTCTGTCTGCTGTATTGCAAGGTCAGCCTTATAAGGCAGACTGGAATTCACTCGATAAACGCCCAATCCCGTCATGGTTTCATGAGGCGAAATTCGGCATTTTTATTCATTGGGGTGTTTACGCCGTACCATCTTACTCACCGGTTGTGCCTGATGGCTATTCGGAATGGTACTGGCGAAACCTGGAGGATCCGGAACGTAAAAATCATGCGGCAGTGAAGGCTTTTCACGACAGGGTATATGGCAACGATTTTACCTATGAACAGTTTTTGCCAATGTTTAAAGCGGAACTTTTCGATTCTGATGAATGGGCTGAACTATTCAAAAACTCGGGAGCAAAATATGTGGTTTTGACCTCTAAGCATCACGATGGGTTCTGTCTTTGGCCTAATGAGGAAGCCAACGAATCGTGGGGCAGGCCCTGGAATGCCGCCAGTGCCGGCCCTCACCGCGACATCCTGGGTGACCTTACAACTTCGGTACGGCAAGCCGGCTTAAAAATGGGCTATTACTATTCGTTGATGGAGTGGTACAATCCGGTTTTCGAAAAGAACAGGTCGAACTATGTTGATGAAGTGATGATCCCTCAATTCAAGGACCTGGTGACACGGTATAAACCGTCGGTGATCTTTTCCGATGGCGAATGGATCATGGAAGACACAGACTGGAAAAGCCCGGAGATACTGGCTTGGTTGTTCAATGATTCGCCGGTGGCAAATGAAGTGGTGGTGAATGACCGCTGGGGAAAGAACACCCGTTCGAAACACCCCTGTACTTATTTTACGTCGGAATATGGTTCCGGCATGGATAAATCGGTGGTATGGGAAGAGAACAGGGGTATGGGGCAATCTTATGGCTATAATCGAATGGAGCGTCTCGGCGATTACAAAACCTCGGATGAGTTGATCATTATCCTGGCCGATATCGTATCACGAGGTGGTAACCTTCTGCTCGACATCGGACCGGCAACCGACGGAACCATCCCTGTCATCATGGAAGAACGGCTCAGGGATATGGGTAAATGGCTGGATGTTAATGGTGAGGCAATATACAATACCAGGGCATGGAAACGATCGAAGCAGTGGAGTGAAGGTGAGAAGCCGGAGATTGAAAGTGGAAATTATCAGACTAATTACGATGTGAACGAACTTGTAAAAGCGAACGGTGATCAGGCACGGATCGAGATGTTTTTCACCAGAAAAGACAATACTCTTTATTGTATTATTCCTCAATGGTCCAGAAGTTTTAAGATCAGAGATGTTAGCATTGGGAGCCATACATCGGTCAGTATACCGGGACTTGATAAGGCTATTCACTGGCAGAAGGACGGTAAGGACATCATCGTTGATTTGTCCGGCATTCACCCAGGAGATTTGACAGAGAAACTTTTCGTGGTGAAAATTACAGGACTGAGAAATCTCCCTCTATAAATTCAATTTACGTTTTATTGAAGCTTAGCTAAACGACATGAACTTGAAATGTGAAACTTATTCGTATCACCTTTTGACTTATGATACGCCTTTCGACAAAAGCTGACAGACTTTTCTGAACTGCCGCCATAAATCGATGTCGAGGTAATATAAAAAGAAGTAAGATTTCTTTACATCATTTGACTGAAATACCACTGCAGTGACTCAAAAAAAGTCGGTATTTACCTGACTATTGATCAAAATCCTTTAATCGAAATGAGTATTTGGTATTGAAAGGGATAATGAGCTAAAAAATTGAAATGGCCGTACAGCGTGGTATTTGAAGGGTGTTAATAACTTTATGTCAAAAGGCGGGATGAGTGCTTCGAGATCGGACGGGCTGAAGCGATTAAGGGGTAAGGCGTGCCGGGCGGTGGGGGAGGATCCCGCCCAGCTTATCAAAGCCCTCACAAACCACTATCCCCTTCCTATGCCCGGAATTCGCCACCCGGCGCTCCCCAATAACCCTGCAACGGAACTTACCACCCAGGGCATCTATGTGATTCTATAACAGGACGCGCCACCCGGCGCGCCCCTACGACAAACGACACACATTTCTGAACAGACGGGACATGTCTCTTTCGTTTCACCAGATGCTTTTCTTAGCTCGGTGACAGCCCTGGCTGAAGGCGCAGCCACTATTACTGTAACATCTGTTGATGGTGGTTACATAGCCAATTGTATCGTGAACGTGGTTGAGAAAAATGTTGGCATCAATCAAGACATCATGTCAACCGGGGTGGGCCGCTACCCATAACCGACACATCAAAGGGGTGTGATTGAGAATTCAGCAAAGTGGCAAAATACAGGGTGATAGATATATATGGTCGTACAATGAGGTGTAAAAACAATAGCGGTGCCGAAAAATTGATCCTGGATATGAATGGTCTGAAAGTTGGAATGTACACCGTTGAAGTTGAATTCATGGATAAATCATGCCAGGCACTGCGGTTTTGCAAGGAATAGGAAGAGAATATCGTAGGGGCGCCCGCCCATACCCGTCCGCCCGGCCCAATGAATGTCCATGAGAGTTTCCTCAACAGGCATTCTGATAAAAAACAGAACGGGATTATGTATAAATATTACACAATAAATGTGTAATATTTACACAATGATTTATTTGCGTTGTGTTTCCTTTCGCCTCATGTAGCGATTAACATCCACCCTGTACCACCGTTGTTTTCTTCCGCCGTTTGATACTAACGGGCTTTGTTTCTGTTTGCACGTTTACTGAAGCACCTTTTTTGGAAGCCGCCATTTTTGCAAAATCATAGCGTGGCACTCCTTTTTCCAAGGCTGAGTCTGTTTTTGTGGCAGCCAGGTCATTTCTATGTTGAAGATAATAATCGTATCCCCCCGGCAGTACCTTTACATTGTTGAAGCCCACTTGTCTTAAAAACATCCAGGGGCCGTTAGCCTGTAACTGATCATTGCCATACAGGACCACTGTGATATTTTTCTCCCTGAGTTTTTTCATCCTTTTTATGAATTCCTTTTGAGTCAGATCGGTTGCAGGAACATTCTCAGCCCCGGGAATATGCCCCTGGCCGAAATCATAATCATTGCGAATATCGAATAGAACGACATCTTTATTGCCATTATTAATTACATCAGCCAGCTGCCAGGGATAAAACAGAACATCTTTTTGATCGAGATCTTTAAGGCTTTTATTGATACTTGAGTTATATGTCAATGATGGTTTTGACAGGATTACTGCACCAATGATTACTACAATTACAACCACCGACAGTGCAATGATTACTTTCCATGGATTAGATCTGTTTTCAGCCATTGTCTGATATTTTAATTTTAACTATTAAATAATTAACAGCCACCGGCAACCACATTTGTTTTCTTCCTTTTTCTAACCTGAACATTGATTTTTGATGGTTCCGAAATTTCGGCTTTCCCCCCGGTGAAATACATCCTGGCTCCCTGTCGGAATGCATAGGTATCCAAGGCCGTGGCTGGTTCTGTCTGTTCAGGTGCCTGTGGTTCGATAATGGTTTCCATCCAATGGTTTAAACCGCCTTTCATAACGAACGTGTTCTTGAAACCAAGACGTTTGATAAAAACCCAGGCCTGGTCGGCTGCGATAGCGTCGTTCGAAATAAAAACCACCTTCATATCAGGTATACCAAAATACAAGAGGTTATTCTTGTTAAGAAGACTATCGAGAGGAATATTGATGGCTTTCGGAAGTGAATAATTGTTGAATTCATTTTCGTTTCGTACATCTATAATTTCAAGTGAAGGGTTATTTTGAATGATCATTTTAGCTACATGGTCGGTGGTGACATACCGGCCGGGTCGTACAATCTCCATAAGCAACTTCTGTGGTTCTATTTGTTCCGGCTTGTTGGTTTCATTAAAAAACAAAGTTCCAAAAGCCAATAAGAACATGAATGCGGTTAGAAAAATATATATTCTCTTCATCGGATTAAAATTTGTAATCAGTCATATTTTTTCTGATACGTTTTTCGATACCCAAAACGCCCCAGAATACGGCCAGGGCTATAACTGTAAATGTGAATGCAAACCAATGTGCAGGGATGCCGGTAATCTGTGTCAGGGTAATGTGTCCAAGATACCCGCTGTTAAAAAAGTCGGCAATGTAGGGATAAGCCATGGTGAAGCCGGCCATTCCAAGGTACAATCCTGCCAGGTAGGCAACCGCATCCAGCTTACCGATAGCTATGGCCGTAAAACTTGTCCCCGGGCAGAATCCACCCATGATAAATCCAACGCCCATGATAACGCCGCCTAAGATCATAGGTCCCAGGTACGTCGGAAGGATGAATATTTTAGTGAGGTCGAGGATCCCAAAGTAGTTGAAGTATAACAAGCCTACCATTGCCACGATGACGGCGGTAAAAAACACGCGCAAAACCACGAAGTTATAGCCATAAAATACACCGACGATATTCCTGGATGATGAGAAACCTGAAGCTTCAAGAATAAATCCGAAAGCAACACCGATAAGGACAGCTACTACGTAATCCCAACCACCGGCAATTACCCCATTTGGAAATAAAGGTCCCATAATTATTTTCTTTTAGTGAATAAGTCCCAATGATTTGTTTCGTCATTGTTCCTTAAATGGTTTACTTAAAATATCTTATCTCTGTCAGTTATTTCATTTTCGAAATCTCAGGAAGAGAATTCTGTCCGGCCGCTAAACCCATAATTTCCTGACAATATGAGCCACTGCATAACCGGTTCCAAATATGGCAAACATGACGATTACCCCGCCAAGTGAAAAGGTCGCCGAGCCACTGAGGGCCGCTCCGCTGGTGCATCCCCTTCCGAACCGGCTCCCAATGCCAAACAGTGCTCCACCAATCAGTGCATAAACGATTCTCTTTTTGCCTGTGATATTCGGACCGTGTTCAATACGGAATTTTTTCATTCGGCCAAATATTACGCCCGACAGGAGGCCGCCAATGAACATCCCTAATGATTCGAAAACCAGCCATGAGTATAGGGCTGTATGATCACTGCTGATCGATTGGCTCATATACGCATTCTCCCTGGCCTTTTCCGGTGTGACCACTTCGGCGGTTGTAACCACGGCGTCTTTTACCGCTCCGCTGGCTCCGAGGCCGCGGCCTGTAATGTAGAACGTAAGAAGAACCAACAGTCCTAATAATACTCCACCCAGGTAGGGATTAATATATTTCGGTTCGTTATTCAATGCTTGATTCATTGTCTCAACATTTTAAGCGATTAATTTAAAAACCGGGATATCTGTCCAGCTTCAACGATAATGAAACGGAACATCAGTCCTCCGAACAGGATCAAAGCAGCAGGTATCCATTTTGGGACATGCAATCCGCGTAATTCCATGGCTTCCAGAACGCCGGGGAAAATCAGTCCCAATATGACCACGAAGACCCAGAAACTCATGGTAAACGACCCACCTAAAAACAGTTTTGCGGATTCGACAGCTGTTTCCGTTCCGGCCAAAAACCCCATGAATAAATGAACGATGAGGAAGAGTTCCACGACGATGAAAACCAGGTCGATACGACTTAGGATTCGTCGTTCAGCAGGATCCGTGCTGATCCATATAGTGGCCGCCAGGCCGGTTGAAAAACCCGAAACCAGGAATAACGGCCCCAGGATGGATGTATTCCAAAGGGGACGGGCATTGAAAGCCGACAACAGAATACCGGTATATATCCCGAGGATAACAGCGAGGATCATCATGACCCAGGCCATGGGGACCCGGATTTTGATCAACCATGACTCAAAACGGTTAAACCAAACGACTTTCCAGTCCCATGTGGGAATGATTTCTTTAAGATAGCTGGCCACCCAGAGTACCGATAAGGGTGTGATAATCATTAATGTCCATGCTCCCCAGCTCATCGGTGACTCAAAACGTACCGTGGTATAAAGTTGCCAGAAGTAGAGTTTATGTTTCAGATCCCAGAAAAGGGCTGTAAGTCCGATAACGAGGACAAACGGTGCTATGATTGGCGCCCATTTTACGGTAGCCTTCATCTTCTCTTGTTTTCCCGTAACCACAAAATAGCCGGCAAAGAACAGGATCCCTGCTGCAAGTCCGCCAAGAAACAGGTACAAGGGAATCTGCCAGTGCCAGACATGCAGGTATGGGTCTATGTTTGGAATATGGCGTCCGCTTACTATTAATTCTTCGTCCATTGTACACAAATTTAATGGGTTAGATAAGAAAATACAACTGAGGTCTGGTCCCTGCATCGGGACTTAACACCTTCCATTTACGGTCTTTGAGTGCCATTGAAACATCACTGTTGGAATTGTCCAAATCACCAAAATGAAGACAATGGGTAGGGCAAACATCGACGCAGGCCGGATTTTGGCCTTTCTCAACACGCTGTATACAGAAGGTGCATTTATCAATGTACCCCTTCGGGTGGACATAGCGGGCATCGTAAGGACAGGATTCTATGCAGGCGCAACAACCTATACATTCATCGCGGGTAACCAAAACAATTCCGCCGTCAACGATATGACTGGCGCCTGTAGGACAGCAACGCACGCAGGGAGCATTATCGCAATGATTGCAACGCTCCGATCTGAATTCAAGGAACAGTCCCGGATATTTTCCCTTGACATTCTCGACTATCCAGTCGCGGCAATAACCGTCCGGAACATTGTTTTCCAACTGGCAGGCCACAACACAGTCGCTACATCCGACACATTTTTTTGTATCAATTGCCATTGCATATCTCATGCGCTAACCTCCTTTCCATTGTTCTTAGGAGCTTCCTTTAAAAAAGTAACAAAGTTGCCACGCATCCCTGCTCCCCCCATGACAGGATCGACCATAACATTGGTAATCATCTCTTCATCACTCGCTCCGCGGCCATAAGCCCGTGTCAATTTCTTGCCGGAGTGGCCGAAGCCGTGAACCATGTAAACCGAATCCCACCGGATCCTTTCTGTGACGCGAACAGTAACCGGGAACGAGCTCACGGCACCATCCTGGTTTTTCAACCATACTTTTTGACCATTTTTTAAGCCTAGTGAATGAGCCACCAGAGGATTCACCCAAACGTTGTTGTGACTCATCAGATCCCACAGGTTATGATTATTGATGGTGCGGCTGAAAGTATGCATGGGCGCACGACCGTAAATCAGCCTGTAGAAATCCTGAGGAGGTTCGGGATGAGGTATGTAAACCGGGATGGGATCAAATCCTGCATCGGCGAAATCGCTGGAGTACAATTCAATTTTCCCGGTATTTGTATTAAACGTATAATCTTCGTTCTTACCCAGGTAAGGTGGGCCTGTTTTCCTGGGAAATGATTTGACCCCGATTTTTTTCATCTCTTCCAAAGAGGTGCCTATCTGTTTCAGTTGCCAGTCGATCACCTCTGAATAATCGTTGTAATTGAAATAATCGTGAAGCCCCAGCCGCTGACCGATTTGCTTTGTTATCCACCATGCCGGTTTTGATTTGTATTTTGGCACGGTAGCAGGCATGCGAAGCGCAACATTAGGAAGCCGGTTTTGAGCTACCCTCAGGAAATCATACCTCTCAAGATAAGTGGCTTCCGGTAATACGACATCGGCATAACCGGTCACCTCCATGGGCATGGTGTCCACAACTGCAATAAATTCAACTGAATCAGCAGCTTCCCTGAACAACTTTTTATCGGGCAGCGAGATTGGCAGATTCGTTCCTCCAACCAGCCATGCTTTCACCTGGTGCTTGTAATTCAGCCGTGGAATGGAAGCTTTCAGCAATTCCGTTGTTATTCCCATCATGGCCAGTGGATATTTTCCCTGGTTGAGATCTCTCCAGTTCCATTTTGGTTCCGGGTAATCGGGCTGTGGAAATTGTGGAAGCGATACGGTTTCTGGCAGGTACAAACTTCCTCTTTGACCCCAGGCTCCCAGCAGTGCAGTCAAAATAGCCATTGCCCTTTCCCGTTGGGAATCATCGCCATACCAAACGGTATGACGCCCGGGATGGATGACAACCGCCGGGGCTGCACCTGCCATGGCTCTGGCCGTTTCCCGAATTTGTGCTGGCTCAATGCCGGTAATGCTATACGCCCATTCCGGGGTCATGTTTTTCACATGTTTCCTGAGAGGATCAAAGCCGAAGGTATATTTTTCAACAAAATCCTTGTTGTATAATTCATCATAAATCAGCACATGGATCCAGGCCAGGAGAAGCGCAATATCGGTGGCTGGTTTTATCGGTAACCAGTGCGTGGAATGTCCGGCTGCTGTTGAAAACCGTGGATCAACAGTAATGATTGTTGCCTTGTTGTCGATGGCCTCCGACATTTCCTGCACCTGTGAATTGTGCATGTTTTCCCCAATGTGTGAGCCGATTAAAACCAAACATCGTGTATCGCGGATATCTGTGTTCTCGGGCGAACCAATGAAGGCACCGAAAGTGGAATAATAAGCAGCTGAACGCGGCCCCCGGCAGTTGGCAAAAGCGGGTTCGGCACTTGTGTCTGAACCATAAGCACGCCCAAGGTGTTCGAGATGATTACCAGGCGTTCCGTGTACGAAAAAGCCAAAAGACTCAGGCCCATATTTCTCTTTGACCTCTTTCATCTTATTAGCTACTAAATCCAACGCTTCGTCCCATGAAGCTTCCCGGAAAAATTGCGAACCATCTTTCCCGGTTTCCCTGATTAATGGCGTCTTCAGCCTGTCTTCATCGTAATACATGCCTACGCCTCCGGTGCCTCGCGGGCATAAGCGGCCTTTACTGTGCGGATCACGCTTGTTACCCACTATTTTCCTGATACGACCTTTCTTGTCTACATAGGTCCACCCTGCACATTTCCAGAAACACACCTCACAATAGGTCGGGAACGGAGTCAGGACGTCATCGCTGACCGGATCTTCAACTTGTGATCCAAACCATTTGAATATTCCCGAACCAACAGTATTTAAACCTAAAACTGTTGCGCCTGCCCCTGCGGTTGTGATTTTGATAAATTCGCGTCTTGTACTCATTTTATGGTGTTTTATCAGCTTCAAAAAAATGCCTGTAAAAAGAATCTGTGGAGATTCTTTTTACAGGCAGTAGTCTTTTTGATCGGTTCTATTTTTTTCAAGATGTGCCATTTTAATTTATATGTTCTTTATAAATAAAAACAGGTTAAATGGTTATCCGAATTATTACACGTTATTGAAGGTTGCTTTTACTAGCCTTCTTTTGTTGATGCCTCTAAACGGCTTATTATGTTGTTTTAACATTCAATGCTGATCTGTTGTTTTGTTTTTGAACTGTTAAAAAATCTTAATGAAGCTTATCCCGGACCTTTTATGTTTTAAATAAATTCTAAATAAAATGGATTTCACGTGATGATGTATGATGACATTTTTTCTTTTAAATAAATTGGGTGAAATTTTGTAAACAGGCGATCATCGTCGTACAATTAAGATCAAAAGAATCATAAATTACGATACCCATGAATGAGAAGACCTTGTCATAGAAGGAGAGAAATGACGGAGAAATCTCAATTTTATTAGCTAAATGATATTGAATCTGAGACAGCAAACATGACAGCCTGTTTTTGCATGTTCCATTTTATTACTTTTGTTCCATAAATTAGCCGGATGAGAAAAACAGGAAGACGGTCTTTTCTGGAATTAGCAATGACAGGTATAATTGCCCTGGTTATCTTTATTTGGAACAGGCTGGTTTATCATCACATTGAAATGGAGAAGCAGAAAGTCCGGATTTTACCTTATAATGAGAACAAGACCGTCTCCTTCCTGGGAAACTACCTGGTCGTGAATCAGGAGGAAAAGACCACGGTTTTTTCGGCGCATTGTACCCATTTGGGATGCATAATTGATCAAACAGAGGGTGACAGGCTGGTCTGTCCCTGTCATGGTTCGGAGTACGATTTGAATGGTGACGTGGTCAAAGGGCCGGCATATAAAAGTCTTAAAATTATTCCTTCGAAAATAACACCAGATGGGACACACATCGAAATCAACGGCCAATAAATCCGCAAAAAAGAATCACTGGACCTACGGGACGCTGGCATTGTCCATGTTCTGGATCGTTCTTTTATCTGGTGTTTTGCTTGCTGTGCCTTTCGATGTGGAGAAACCGTATTTAAGTATCAGTGGAATGATGGTTGGTAGTCCCTGGTCTTCGCTGGTACGAAATATGCATTTTTGGAGCTCTCAATTCTTTCTGGTTCTCAGCCTGATTCATATTTACGATCATTTTCATTACAAGGAACGGATTGGAATGAAAAAGGGTGTGGCCTGGAGGTTAAGCCTGGGTGTGTTGATTATTTTCCTCGCGATGCTTACCGGGTTTTTACTGAAGGGGGATGCTGACAGCCTGCAGGCACGGCAAATCCTGCAGACGCTTGCTGAACGCATTCCGCTAATGGGTAAAGTTTTGGCCTATACTTTACTCGGCGATCCCGGTAATTTTCACCTTATTTATGTGCATCACATTGCCACATTTACCGTCTTTGTAACCATAATTATGGTGGAGCACAGCCGCAGGTTCTGGCCCTCGGCCGGTGACTTTGTCCTTTCGTTTTTTGTTGTTGCCATTGTAAGCTGTTTTTTCAGTGCACCACTTC
>DASQZK010000414.1:0-2611 GCA_035638735.1 Bacteroidales bacterium | reverse complement strand
GGGAAGAAGATGTCGTCTTCATTTTGCAGCTCGATATAGGCCAGTGCTGGGTCGTCGGCGTATCTTTTGCCGGTATACGGATTCACGTGGTTGAGCAGGTTCACGGTGAGCTCAATGTTCAGGTCCTGCAGGTCGGGGGCGAAATTTACCAACCCGATGGTTGAACCCTGAAGATGGCCCGAACCGGCTTTCTCTATCTCGTCGTAAGCCAGTAACTTCGAACTGTCGCCCGGCTGTGGACGGTGGCCGTAAATGTGTGACCAGCCGAAGTAGATGCCGCGTTCTTTCAGCTGGGAATCGAAATAGTCGAGCTTATCCAGAAGGGTGGGTTCGATATACGTTGACGTGTCAAGATCGCGGTATCCCGACCAGGTCCATTTATGAAAACGGACGGCATTGACACCGTATTTGGCCAGGTAGCCGGCCCATTTCTCACTGGTTTGTTTATCGACATATACCCTGAAATCGGCAATATTCACACCCCAGAACTTTACCGGCGTGCCGTCTTCGAAAACAAAATTGTCGCCCTCCATATCCAGGAAACCGTGCTTGCCGGCCGGTTTATCCAGCCAGCTGCTCATGTCGATGACCGATGATGAAAAATCATCATCGGTTTGGAACGGGAACCAGTCTTTGTTTTGCTGGGCATTAACAGAATTAATTCCGGTTATAACCTGGATAACCAGGATAAGCGTTGTCAAGAAAGATAAATACTTCATTTCATGCAGTTTTTTCCGAAGGTCGATATTCCTAAAGTTGGTATGAGGGTCTAAATGTAATAAAAAATGTAGTTTTTTGTGAGGGGTGGTTTAATTGATTGCTGGCGTTGGCCAGCTGTTAAATTGATATATGGTGATATAGGAGCCTGTTCAGAAAAGTATGTCCTTTGTCGTAGAGATGTGCCGGGTGGCCCGTCCTTTCGATAGGAGATATGGTGTGTCCTTTCGATAAGGCCGGGTGAAACGTCACAACAATAAGGGAGGTGCAATGTCCCTATGACCTACCGTCCAATCGAGTGGTCTCCAACGGTAAGGCAGTTGGAATGGGCCGATCTATTTAGTGTGTAATATTTACACCTATTCGTGTAATTATTACACATTCGCTTAACCATAACTGGTTTTGATTTAAAAAAGTAAGGTCGACAACTGATGTGAACAGGTATAAGATGGTTACGTGTATGGTTAAGGAACTAATTTTGGATTTTGTTAAGACAAAAGCAGACATAGTTCTTAATTTTTTCGATATTAGCTTTTTGGATAAAAATACGAACTGATCATGAAAAGATATATCCCGGGACTTTTGTTTCTTGCTATGGTAACAGGCCTGATAATGGTATCATGCCACCCAGGTACCACATCCGAAAATACCAAAATTCACGACACCATTCTCATCAGCGACACCATCCAGTACCACCCGGTGCGCATTAACAAAGCCAACGGAGCCATCCTGCCCTGGTTTTCTTCAAACCAGGGCGAATCGTATGATACGGTTCTGATGCTGGTCTGGAATTTCTGGGAAAACATGCCGGTTGATTCCAACGGTTTGAAATACTATATGAATCACCAGGTATGGAAACCGGAACACGACATGCGTGGTCTTGGGGGAGACCAGATCAACATGGCGCTTTCATCGTGGAACCTGCTTTATGATTATACCGGTAATAAGGCGGTTTTGGAGAATATGATATATATGGCCGACACGTATCTGGAACGGTCGCTGTCCGATTCTGCCGCAGCCTGGCCGTACTTACCATATCCATACAATAATGATATCCATTCGGGATATTATACCGGAGACATGCGCAATGGCAAAGGTATTTTACAACCCGATAAAGCCGGTAATTTTGGTTTTGAGCTGATTACACTTTACAAAATTACGGGTGACGTAAAATACCTGGTGGCAGCCAGGAGGATCGGCAATACCCTGGTGGCCCATGTAAAGACAGGTAATGCCGATGAATCGCCCTTACCGTTCAGGGTAAATGCCCAAACCGGTGAAACTGGGCTACTCCTTCCGAATAACCAAAAGGAGAGGGAAGAAAACAAGATTGCCCCGGCATTGTACACCACCAACTGGACCGGTACCATGGATCTTTTCCGCGAGCTGGAAACCTTCGAACCCAGGATGAGGGATACCTACCGGGAAGCTTTCAGCACCATCATGGAATGGATGAAAACATACCCGCTAAAAACCAACAAATGGGGTCCTTTCTTCGAGGATATCCCCGGCTGGAGCGACACGCAGACTAACGCAATTACCTTTGCCATGTTTATTCTTCATAACCGCGACCTGTTTCCCGACTGGCAGAACGATGTTAAAGGCATATTTGAGTGGACCCACCGGGAGCTTGGAAATGACGAATATAAAAAATATGGTGTACAGGTTATAAATGAACAGACCGTTTACCGTGTTCCGGGGAACAGCCATTCCTCGCGGCAGGCTTCCATAGAATTGCTTTATACCAGGCTAAGTGGCGACAGTACTTACCTCACCAATGCCATTCGTACGCTTAACTGGGCGACCTATACCGTGGCTGATGACGGCCGTAATCGTTATATCCGCGATGATATCTGGCTGACTGACGGATACGGTGATTATGTACGGCATTACA
>DASQZK010000413.1:0-2892 GCA_035638735.1 Bacteroidales bacterium | reverse complement strand
ACAATATGATTTAATTGTTGAAAATTTTCTACTTGCTCAAATACCTGCACAGCAGAAAATAGAATTTTTATACTCCTTAACATTAATCTAAATTTTTTGCTATGGGTTGGTCCTATCGCAGAATCCACTCAAAAAAGATGCCCCGGGGAGCCGGGGCATCTTTACCGGATCAGATCCGGACTGTAAAAAAGTATGGATTAAAGGTCCTTTATTTTCCCGTTAATCCCCGGTCCTCCAGCATCGGCTGAATATCCGGTTTATGCCCGGTGAAATCGTAAAACATCTTGTTATAGTCTTCCGTGTTGCCGCGCGACAGGATCATATCGCGGAAACGCTGACCATTTTCCCTGGTCATTCCGCCATGAGCTTTGAACCAGTCGTAGGCATTGTCATCCAGCATTTCTGTCCACAGGTAAGCGTAATACCCTGAAGCATAGCCGTTGCCCCAAATGTGGAGGAAGTAGCTTGAACGGTACCGCGGCGGGACTGTCCTGAGATCGAGGTTCGTCCGTTGCAGGGCAGCTTTTTCGAAGTTGTCGACCGATTTGATGGAATCACCGGCCGGTATAGTATGCCATTGCATATCGAGATCGGAAGCGGCCAGGATTTCTGTCAATGCATAACCCTGGTTGAATGTCTGCGATTTCTTGATCTTTTCGACCAGTTCCTTCGGCATGGGATCGCCTGTCTTATAATGTTTGGCGTAATGATTAAACACTTTGGGATTCAGCGCCCAGTGTTCGTTAAACTGGGAAGGCAGCTCCACGAAGTCGCGGGCAACATTGGTACCTGAAAGGCTGGGATAAATCTGGTCGGCGAAGAAACCGTGCAAAGCATGGCCAAATTCATGGAACATAGTTGTTACATCGTCGAAACTAATCAGGGCCGGTTCACCGGGTGCCGGCTTGGTGAAGTTGCAGACATTGTAAATTACCGGTTTCGTTCCCAGCAGTTTCGACTGTTCAACCACGTTACTCATCCAGGCGCCGCCCGATTTATTGTCGCGGGCAAAATAGTCGCAATAGAATAAACCGATTTCGGTACTATCTTTATCATAAACAGTGTACACGCGCATATCGGGCTGATAAACGGGTATGTCGGTTCTGCGCGTGAATGTGAGCCCGTATAACTGGTTGGCGGCATAGAAAACGCCGTTTTCCAACACATTAAACAATTCAAAATAAGGTTTTATTTCGTCTTCATTCAGGTCATACCGCGCTTTGCGTACTTTCTCGGCATAGTAGTTCCAATCCCACGGTTGCAGTTCGAAACCACCGTTTTCTTTATTGATAAGCGCCTGCAGATCGGCAGCTTCTTTACGGGCATTCGCGGTAGATGCCGGGATCAATTTATCCAGGAAGGTTTCGACGGCATCAGGTGTTTTGGCCATCTGGTCCTGTAAATTCCATGCGGCATAATTGGGAAAGCCGAGTAGTGCCGCTTTTTCAGCGCGCAGCTCAGCTAACCGTTTAATGGTTGCACGGGTATCGTTTTTGCCTCCCTGTTCGGCGCGGTTCCATGAGGCTTCGAAGAGCCTGTGACGTGTTTCCCGGTTGACAAGTGATTGGAGTTCCGGTTGCTGGGTGGTATTTTGCAAAGGCAGTTCCCATTTCCCTTTCTCACCATCGGCGACGGCATTCCCTGCGGCTGCTTTCAAAGCACCTTCCGAAAGGCCTTTGAGTGAATCTTTGTCGCTTACAACCAGCGCTGCGGCTTTGGTAGCGTCCATTAACTGATTAGTGAATTTTGCACCCAGGCGGGCATCTTCTTCATTCAGCTTCTTCAATTTGGTTTTATCTTCATTTGACAGGTTGGCGCCGGCAATTTTAAAGCGTGTATAATAGTATTCAAGCAACCGTGCGGATTCCTTGTCCAGATTCAGCTCATCCTTTTTCTGGTATAAGGTTTTGACTCTGCGATAGAGGCTTTCATTCAGAAAAATAGCATCCTGCACTGCGGCCAGCTTCGGCGCAATTTCTTCATTCAGGGCCTGTAAAACCGAATCGGTATTGGCTCCGGCCAGCATGTTGAAAACACCGTTCACCCGTCGAAGCAGTTCACCGCTTTTTTCCAGGGTGGCCAGGGTATTGTCAAACGTCGGGGGTTCCGGGTTGTTGGCAATCTTTTCAATTTCTTCGTTCTGTTGTTTCAGGCCTTCTTTGAAGGCAGGAGCAAAATCACTGTCCTTGATTTTGTCAAAATCAGGAGCATGGAACGGCAGATTGCTGGGGTGCATCAGTGGATTAGATTCCAGGTCTGCTGTGGCCTCTGACTTCTTTTGATTTGAGTTGCAGGCGGCCATAAGAATCAAAAGAATGGCCGTTGCAAGAATTGCTAACTTTTTCATAGTCTTTTTTGTGTTATATCGTCTTAATTTTAGAACCAGGCGGTAAATTTAGAATCTTATTTTGTTATGAGAAACGGCTTTGCGTCTTCCAATGTTTAACAGCATCAGGTTTGGAACCAAATATTAATATGCAAGATCCATTATTTTTATAGCAACTCCCCTCCTAACCTGCCATGAAATAGCGGAAAACAGAGGAGAATAGGCTTCTGCTGGGACAGAAAGTTCAGTATAGTTAAAAAAAGTTAAAATTATTTTGGATACATCCATATTTTTCGATACGAGCAAAAAGAGATATGGCTTAATTTTAATAATCGCTGCTCTAAGAGTAAAGAACCGCCCTACCTTTTGGTAATCCAGGCAAAGAAAATGGCGAAGGACCTATTCTATTTTTCTGAAATGGTGGGTGATTGAGGGGAGATTTCTCAGTCGTTGCTCTCCTTACCAATGACAAGTTGTATATTCACATCATGTTAACGATACTTGTCATTGGTATGTGTGGCTGGCTTCCCCTTCCAGGGGACCGAGGGGTAGAGCGGGATGGTCTA